>CADBPA010000221.1 GCA_902796505.1 uncultured Ruminococcus sp. | reverse complement strand
CCGGCGACGGCGATCACAGGATCTGGCTGATCGCGCTGGAATATCTTCCGTATGAGTTTTTCATTACGGTCAGCACGTCGCCGGACGCCGGGAAAGTCCTGCCGGATCTTGTCGAATGGATCCGCGCGATCTCTTTTTCCGCCGTACCCGGCGTTTGAGCAAAAACCGTAAAATATTCCTCTTTTGTCTTGCTTTTTCCTGCGCTCTGTGCTATAATGAAAACGTAAAATCACGATCCGAAAATCGAAGGAGATATTTGCTATGATCAGAGTCCTTGTCTGGAACGAATTTCATCACGAACGCACCGAGGAGAGCGCAAGGCGCGTGTATCCGAACGGCATCCATAACGCGATCGCGGATTTTCTCCGCTGCGACGATATCGAGGTCAGAACGGCGACGCTGCAGGATCCCGATTGCGGGATCACCAAAGAGGTCCTCGATGAGACCGACGTTCTCATCTGGTGGGGGCATATGAAGCATCACGAAGTCCCCGATTCGGTGGCGAATCTCGTGCGTGACGCCGTCCTTTCCGGCATGGGCGCGATCTTCCTGCATTCCGGGCATCATTCCAAGCCCTTCCGCACCCTGATGGGTACCTCGGCGAATCTCACCTGGCGCGAGTCCGGCGACTCCGAGCGTCTCTGGGTGATCGAGCCTTCTCACCCGATCACGCGCGGCATCGACCGTTCCTTCTTCCTCGAACACGAGGAGACCTACGGCGAGCCGTTCGTCATTCCTTCTCCCGATCGCCTTCTTCTGATCGGCAATTTCTCCGGCGGAGAAGTGTTCCGCGCGGGATGCCTCTACAACCGCGGCAACGGCAAGGTCTTTTACTTCCAGCCGGGGCATGAGACCTTCCCGACCTACTACGTCCCCGAAGTGCAGACGGTGATCCGCAACGCCGTCCGTTTCCTCGCCCCGACCTACCGCGAGATGACCGGCTGTCCGCACGTCCGCCGTGTCACCGATCCCGAACCCTACGTGATCGGCTGAGGCCGTCCTATAAGAAAAAATCCGCCTTTCGGGCGGATTTTTTCTTTATGCTTTTACGGCGCGCTTGCTCTTTTCGATCTTCTTTTTGATGCGCGCGAGAATGATGAAGAACATCGGTACGTAATAGACCGCCGCGGCGATCCACGCGAGCGGACCGGCAAAATAGATCCAGAAGATGCCTTCGCCGATCAGGACCGAAGCGCTCCTTGCAAACAGCTCCAGTACGCCTCCGATCATCGTCGGCGCGCTGTATCCGGCGCCTTGGATCGCGTTGCGGAAAACGAGGAGGAATCCGAGGACGGGATAGAGCGCCGTCTGGATCAGGATCGATTGCCGGATGATCTCCGCCATCTCCTCGGTCAGCCCTCCGTCCTCGATGAAAAGCGAGGTCAGCGGCACGCCGAAGGGAATGCAGAGCAGGAAGGTCAGGACCGAGATGACGATCTCAAAGCCGGAGGCGATCACAACGCCGCGTTTCATCCGCTCAAACTGCCCCGCGCCGATATTCTGCGCGCAGAAATAAGCCATCGAAACGCCGACCGAGTCCAGCACCTGAACGAAAATGCTCGTCACTTTTCCGCTCGCCGTCATCGCCGCGATGACCGCCGAGCCGTATCGGTTCAGCGCGATCTGCACCGGGATCGTACCGAGCGCCGTGATCGAGGTCTGAAATCCCATCGGCGCGCCGATGGCGAAAAGCCGCCAGATCATACGCAGATCGAGTTTCCAGGAGCGTCTTTGCGGCCGGACGATCGGCATTTTGCGGATCATGATCCAGAGCGAGAGCAGGGAAGCGATCGCCTGCGCGATGACCGAGGCGTACGCCGCGCCCGCCACGCCGGTTTTCCACCAGGCGACGAACGCAATATCGAGAACGACGTTCAAAAGACAGGTGAAGATCAGAATGTAAAGCGGCGTTTTGCTGTCTCCGAGCGCGCGGAAGATCGCGCCGATCGCGTTGTACGCCATCGAAAAGAACATTCCGGCAAACATCACGACAAGATAGGAATTGCTCATCCCGATGATGTCGTCCGGCGTGTTCATCAGCGCGAGGATCGGCCTTGAAAGAATACAGGAAAGCGGCGTCAGGATCAGCATCAGCGCCGTACCGAGATAGACCACGTGCGTGACGGCGACCTTCAGCCGCTCCTCGTTCTTCGCTCCGAAGTACTGCCCGATCACCACGCCGAATCCCCCGGCGACGCCGGAAGAAAAGCCGATGATCAGAAAGGTCAAAGGCCCCGTCGCGCCGACGGCTGCCAGCGCCGCAGAGCCGAGTACGCGGCCGACGACGAGCGCGTCCACCGTGCTGTATAAGTACTGAAATACGTTCCCGATGATGAAGGAAATGGAAAGCCCGAAGATCAGCTTCGCCGGACTGCCCGTCGTAAGATCCTTGATCATAGTATCCCCACGGCGCGAAAAATTGGCTCTTGCTTTCGCTCCTGCCGTCGTGCGCCTGCGGGTGCTATTATAACATATCCCGCCGCCCAAATCAAGGGGTTTTGAAAAATATTTTTCCGGATTTTCGCGGAAGTTTCCGAGCGGAAAAATATCCGGGCAAAACCGTGTTCTGCCCGGATATAAATACCTTTTATGAGATTATTTTCTCTTTGAGTCGATGAAATCCATATAGCGGTTCCAGTCCTCGCGGGAGAGGTAATGGTCGCCCCGGCGAAGCTCGTAGCAGCTGTCTCCCTCGCCGAGATACGCGGTCGCGCCCGGAACCTCATCCGGGGTGACGAGTCCCCGCATTCCGTAAAGCGCGTAAACGCGGTTGGTCATATAGGTCGCCAGAAATTCGCTTTCGGGATCCGCCCAGCTGTCGTTTTCCGCCGAGCCGACGATCAGATTTCTCGGAGGGATCATGGCAAGCAGGAAGTTCTGATCGAAGCGAAGCGATTCGATCTTTGTCGGCTTGTTGTAGCGCGGGCAGAACCAATAGGGGAACACGCGCGTGATGTCCTCTTTCTTTTCGCCGATCTTGTTTCTTGTGATCGCGGCGCCGGAGCATCCGGAGTCGTTGGAGATGACGTACCGGAAGCGCTCGTCGTTTGCGCCGGCGTAGAGGGCGGTTTTTCCGAGCCTCGAATGCCCGATCACGGCGATATGATCCTTGTCGATTTTGGGGATGGTCTGCACGTAATCCATCACGCGCATCGCCGCCCACGCCCACATGGCGATCTTGCCGGGCGCGTTCAGCGCGCGGCGGCCTTTTCCGAAGAACTTCGAGCCGGCGTCGCGGAAGACGTCTCTGTCGGGAGAGATGTCATTATAATAAAAGGAAAAAACGGCGTATCCGCGGTCGACGATCTCCTCGGAGGGAAGATACTTATCCGGCACGTCCGGGCGGAAATTAATCAGGATGAACGCGGGGACCTTGCCGCTCGGATTTTTGGGGATCACCTCGGTGATCGGGAAGGAAAATTCCTTTTCCCCCTTCGTTACGTGCAGGCGAAGCCTGCGCAGCGGCGCTTTCCCGGCGGCAAAGTGCGGAACGCCGCCTTCGATCTCGGTCACGTCGAGATGGTCGGGCGCCTCCGGCACTGCGCCGTATTCTTCCTCCGCGAGAAGTTTCAGGATCTGCGGCCTCATCTTTTCAAATTCTTTTGCGGTGCGGATCGGGCTGCCGTCCTTTCCGGTCAGTACGTCGGGAATGGCGCGGTTTTCGATCAACTGTTCGAGTTTCATGGGAATCTCCTTTTCGCCATATTGATGAGATCATTATAGCACCTTTCTGTGCGCCTGTCAACTTTTTTTGCGCAAATCTTTTTCCGGTTGGCGGATTTTTTTGTCCGGCATATCTTGTAGATGAAGGAAAAATACAGCCGGAGGGCGGGAGGCGGATATGCGGTTTTATCGGATCGATATGGCGGGCGGAAGTTATTTCTTTTTCCCGATCGGGGCGGAGCGCGGAGCAGAGAGCGCGCCCGGAGTCTTTCTGCCTCCGTCTGCCGACGGGGTGCGGATCTTCGTCCTGCCTTCGCTGACGGCGGATCTCCGCCTCGAAACGCCGGACGGTTCGGCGGACGGGGAGGACGTCCTGCGCGCCTTTTCCGCCTATCTCTCGCTCGTGCGCGGCTATCCCGCCTGCGAGACCGAGATCGAGTTTTCCGGCAAAGTGGTGCGCCTCTCTCTTCGGGAGGGTGGGGAAGACCGCTTTTTCTTCCGTCCCGCGCCGCCCTGCCGTTTTCTCGGCGAGGAGACGCTCGCGGT
>CADBPA010000220.1 GCA_902796505.1 uncultured Ruminococcus sp. | reverse complement strand
CTGGAGTATCTGAAAACCGACCTGCTGAAGCTTTCCGGATCGAAGATCGCCGTGGCAAAGCTCTCCACGCTCCTCGGCGGTTATCTGGTCGAAGACGCCGAAAACCCCATTGAGATCGGCACCGGCGATCTCTCGCAAGCCGTACTGGAAAAGATCACCTATGCGGATAAACTCGATTACACGGTATCGGGAATCTCTCTTGAAGAAGGCGACCGCATCCTGCCTGCGGAAAATCTGATGTCGCTCGGCGTCAAGGAATGGTATACCGCCTTCACTCTGAGCGAATACGATATCACCTATATTCACAGTCGTATGCAGAACGACGAGCGGGTATACGCCTCGGTCGGCATCAACGCGCTGAACGGCCGCAAGGTCCTCGCGGAGATCGTTGGCGTCGGATCGCCGAGCAATTCCTCCGGCGTTTCCTATTTCCGCGTAACGGCGCGCCTGATCTTCCCGCAGGTGACCGAGGTCGCTTCCGAAGAAGAAGGCGGCAGTCAGATCGCAAAAGGCGATTACAGCTACTACGACAACTTCCTGACCGACACCACCGTCCGCTATCTCGGCGTCGATCTTTCGGATAATCTTTCGGATGACGAGCTGCTGAGCGGCTATTCGGTCACCGTCACCGCGCAGAAGACGGTCATTGCCGACACGCTGATCGTCGCCACCAAGTGCATCTATTACGACGACGCGAAAAACCCCTACGTCATCCGCGTGGGGACGGACAACAAGGAATCTCGCGTATATATCAAGATCACCCTTTCCACCGGCACCGACGCCGCCGTAACGGCGGCGGAGGGCTATTCGCTGAGCCGCGGAGACGTGCTTCGCTATACGAGCGACACCTCCCTGCTCCAATCGCTCTTCTGATGGCGGCGGGCGATCTGCTCCTTGACCTCAGGGATATTCGTAAAACCTACCGGATGGGGGAGGTCTCCTTTCCGGTGCTGCACGGCGTTTCCTTCTCGGTGAAAGAAGGAGAATTCGTCTCGGTCCTCGGTCCGTCCGGATCCGGGAAATCCACGCTGATGAACATCATCGGCTGCCTCGACACCGCCGACTCCGGGGAATATCTGCTCGCCGGGCGACGGGTGGACGGCATGAGCGAGAAAGAGATGGCGCGGATGCGCAATACCGAGATCGGCTTTGTCTTTCAGAATTTTCAGCTTCTTCCGAGGCTCTCGGCGCTCGACAACGTGATGCTTCCCCTGCTCTACGGCAAAACGCCGAAGCGCGAGCGGAGGGAGATGGCGGAGGAGGCGCTGCGCCGCGTCGGACTGGAAAGCAAAATGCAGAATCTGCCGAAGCAGCTTTCGGGCGGACAGCAGCAGCGCGTTGCCATTGCGCGGGCGCTCGTCACAAAACCTTCTCTGCTTCTCTGCGATGAGCCGACCGGTGCGCTCGACCGGGCGACCGGCACCCAGATCATGGACATCTTCAACGAACTCAACGCCGAGGGGCGCACCATCGTGATGATCACGCACGACCGCAGGATCGCGTCCTATGCCTCCCGGACGGTGCATATCATCGACGGGCGGATCTATACGGCGGAGGAATACGCCGCAAAGGAAGAGCAGGAACCGATCCCGCATCCGGCGCAAAAGACGGAAGAGACTCCTCCCGCTCCGCCGGCGGATGAGGCGCCGAAAAACGCGTCCGGGGAAGGAGGAGACGGCAATGCTTGATCTTCTGACCACTCTGCGCATGAGCTTCACCAACCTGAAGAACAACAAGATGCGCACCTTTCTGACCATGCTCGGCGTCGTCATCGGCATCACCGCCATCATTTCGCTTCTCACGATCGGAGAGGGCGTCGCCAACTCGGTGATCAACAAAATTTCCGGCCTCGGCGGCAACCGCCTGACCGTCTCGATCACCAACACGGCGACAAAATCCGGCTTTACCGCCGAGGAATTTGACCGTTTTACGTCGATCGACGGCGTGACCGGCATCTCGCCTTCGCTTTCGGCAGGCAAAGCGATCGTTCTGATCCCGAATGAGACGAAGAGCAAATACGACGAAGTCTATACCGATGCTCAGCGCGTGATGGGCGTTTCGGACGATTATTTTACGGCAAATACCCAGAACGTCGGAATGCTGCTCGGCCGCTCGATCACCGAGGACGATATCACCCACGTCGCAAACGTCTGCGTGATCGGCTATAACCGCTGGCAGAGACTTTACAACAACTATAATCCCGTTGGCGAGACCATCCGTATCAACAACGTTCCCTGCACGATCATCGGAGTACTGAATCAGGTGGTCGGTCTTGATACGGCGGCGAACAACGCGATCCTCGTTCCCTACACCACCGCGACGCGCACTTTCGGAATGGGACTGCCGCGCAGCTTCGACGTGATCTTCCGCTCGGCGGACGTCGGCGAGAGCGTCAAAGCGGAGGTCAGCGCGCTCTGCTCCGAACTGCTCAATTCGAGAGGCGGATCGGGCTACTCGATCGTCGACCAGCAGGAACTTGCCGACGTGGTGCTGACGGTCACCGACCTCGTTCTCGGTATGCTCGCCGGTATTGCGATCATCTCGCTGATCGTCGGCGGTATCGGTATCATGAATATGATGCTCGTGACGGTGACCGAAAGAACGGCGGAGATCGGACTGCGCAAGGCGCTCGGCGCCCGGCCGTCGGTCATTCTCGTGCAGTTTCTGACCGAGGCGATCATGCTGAGCCTTGCCGGAGGCGTGATCGGCGTTCTGCTCGGCGTCGGCATCTCTTATATCGCCTCGATCATCATCGGATATACCTTCACCTACAAGATGTCCACGATCCTGCTCGCGGCGGGCTTCTCGCTCGCGGTCGGCGTGATCTTCGGCATCATTCCGGCAAGGCGCGCGGCGAAGCTCAATCCGATCGACGCGCTCCGCTCCACCTGACAAAACCGTTTTTTGCGGTCTTTGGCGTCACTTCGGCGGATATTTCGGGAGTTTTTTTCGGGTTTTGCCGGTTTTTTCGGAAAAAGCCCTTGACAAAACGAACGAAATGTTGTAAAATTACTTGGATTTATAAAACAGTTTTCTTTTGGAGGAAATCAACATGGGACTTAAGAAGATCGAGTTGACCGAAAAATCCGGTTACACGATGGAGTTTTCGATCACCCGCGAAGTCTACAACAAGGCGGAGCTTGCCGTCTACAAAAAAGAAGTCGGCCGCATCAGCGTTCCCGGCTTCCGCAAGGGAAAAGCGCCGAAACATATCATCGAGAGGATGTACGGCAAAGGCGTGTTCTTTGAGGACGCGATCAACGACTGCATTCCCGACGCGTTTGACGAAGCCGTCAAAGAAGCGGGCATCGAGCCGGTCGGCAATCCGAAATTCGATCTGGTTTCGATGGAGGACGGCGAGGACATCGTGCTGAAAGCCGAAGGTTTTGTCAAGCCGGAGATCTCGATCGAGAATTACAAAGGCATTGAAGCCGAAAAGAAGTCCGTTTCGGTCAGCGACGCGGAAGTCGACGCCGAGGTGGATCGCGCAAGAGAGAGAAACGCGCGCTCGGTGGAAGTGACCGACCGTGCGGCCGCGGACGGCGACATCGCCAATATCGACTACGAAGGATTCGTGGACGGCAAGGCGTTTGACGGCGGCAAGGGCGAAAAACACGATCTGAAGATCGGCTCCGGCTCCTTCATCCCCGGTTTCGAGGATCAGATCGTCGGAAAGAACGTCGGTGACGAATTCGACGTCAACGTCACCTTCCCTCTGGAATATCACGCAAAGGAACTCGCCGGCAAGGACGCGACCTTCAAGGTCAAGCTGAACGCGATCAAGGTCGAAGAGCTTCCCGCGGCGGACGATGAATTTGCAAAAGACGTTTCGGATTTTGAGACCTTCGCTGAATACAAAGCCGATCTCAAGGCAAAAATGACCGAGCAGGCCGAATCCCGCGCGGACCGTGACTTTGAGAACGCCATCGCCGAAAAGCTCGGCGAGATGATCGTCGGAGACGTTCCGGAGGTCATGTACGACGAAGAGGCGAACAATATCGTCCGCGATTTCGACGCGCGCCTCCGCTCTCAGGGAATGGATCTCGCCACCTATATGAAATATACCGGTATGACGGCAGACGCGCTTCGCGCTCAGTACCGTCCGCAGGCCGAAAAGCAGGTCCGTATCCGTCTCGCCCTCGAAAAGATCGCCGCGCTTGAGAATATTCAGATCAGCGACGAAGAGGTGGAAGCAGAGTTCAAGCGGATCGGCGAAGCCTACGGCGTTGCGCTCGATCAGGTGAAGAAGATGCTCCGCCCGGAGGACGTCCGCAAGGATCTCGCGGTCGGCGCGGCGATGAAGATCGTCAAGGAAAACGCGAAGGCAACTACTCCCGCCGAGGAAAAGCCGAAGGCGAAAAAGGCGACCAAGGCGAAAGCTCCCAAAGCGGAAGCCGCGGAAAAGCCGGCGGACGAAGAGCCGAAGGCCGAAAAGAAGCCTGCCGCGAAAAAGACCACCAAAGCAAAGAAAACCGAGAGCGCCGAGTAAGCGCCCTGCGAAGTAACCCCTTTGACAGCCGGAAGTAAAACACGCTTTCGGCTGTTTTTCAAAATACAATGAACAGGAGAAACGTTATGGCATTAGTACCGATGGTCGTTGAGCAGACCTCGCACGGCGAGCGCTCCTACGACATTTTTTCAAGACTTCTGAACGACCGCATCATCTTCCTCGCTGACGAGGTGAACGACACGACGGCGTCGCTCGTCATCGCGCAGATGCTCTTCCTCGAAGCGCAGGATCCCGATAAGGATATCTTCCTTTATATCAACAGCCCCGGAGGATCGATCTCCGCCGGAATGGGCATCTACGACACGATGAACTATATCAAATGCGACGTCTGCACCATCTGCGTGGGCATGGCGGCGTCGATGGGCGCGTTCCTGCTTTCGAGCGGCGCGAAGGGCAAGCGCTATGCGCTTCCGAATTCCGAGATCATGATCCACCAGCCGCTGCTCGGCGGACTTCAGGGGCAGGCGACCGATATCAAAATTCACGCCGACCATATCGTCCGCATCCGCGAAAAACTCAACCGCATCTTCTCCGAGCAGACCGGCAAGCCGATCGAGCAGATCCAAGCGGATACCGAGCGCGACAACTACATGACCGCCGACGAAGCCTGCGCTTACGGGCTGATCGACAAGGTCGTGACGAGAAACGAAATCTCCGAGAAAAAGGACTCTTGATCCATGGCAGAAAACAACAGAACCACGATGCGCCGCTGCTCCTTCTGCGGCAAGGGGGAGAATGCCGTTCTGCTTCTCATCCCCTCGGCGGACGGAAAAAGCTTCATCTGCGACAACTGCATCGACGCCTGCGCGGATTTCATCGACGAGCACTTCTCCGAGCAATCGCAGGCGCAGGACGCCGCCGAACTGACGATGGAAACGCTTCCCCGCCCCGCCGACATCAAGGCGATGCTCGACGAGTACGTCATCGGGCAGGACGAGGCGAAGGTCGCGCTTTCGGTCGCGGTCTATAACCATTACAAGCGCATTCTGACGCTCGGCGATCTCTCCGATACGCGCAAAAAGAAGCGCAAAGCCGGAAAATCCGGCGAACAGCCGGCGGAGAGCGACGGCGTGGAGCTTCAGAAATCCAACGTGCTTCTCCTCGGCCCGACCGGCGTCGGAAAGACCTATCTTGCCCAGACGCTGGCAAAATCGCTGAACGTACCGTTTGCGATCGCGGACGCCACCACGCTGACCGAGGCAGGATACGTCGGCGAGGACGTGGAAAATATTCTTCTGCGGCTGATCCAGGCCGCCGACTATGACGTCGAACGCGCCGAGCGCGGGATCATCTATATCGATGAGATCGACAAAATTTCGCGCAAGAGCGAAAACCGCTCGATCACACGGGACGTCTCCGGCGAGGGCGTGCAGCAGGCGCTGCTGAAAATCCTCGAAGGAACGGTCGCCAACGTTCCCCCGCAGGGCGGCAGAAAGCACCCGAATCAGGAATTCATCCAGATCGACACAAAGAACATTCTCTTCATCTGCGGCGGCGCGTTCGACGGCATCGAGCCGATCATCGAACAGCGCAAAGGCGCCCAGCAGATCGGGTTCTCCACCGGGAAGCTCACGCGCAAAGAGCGCGTCGCGCACGGCTATTACAAGGACGTCACCGCGCACGACGTCGTGAAATACGGCCTGATCCCCGAACTGGTCGGCCGCGTTCCGGTCATCGTCGCGCTGGACGATCTGGACGAGGACGCGCTCGTCCGCATTCTGCGCGAG
>CADBPA010000219.1 GCA_902796505.1 uncultured Ruminococcus sp. | reverse complement strand
CGTCCCGGTCGGCTTCTTCCCCGCGGATCCCGTGATTCAGGTGCGCCGCGACGATCGGGAAATCTCCCGCGATCCGCTCGCGCAGAGCGACGAGACATCCGAGCAGAAAGACCGAGTCCGCGCCGCCGGAAAGTCCGACGAGGCAGCCCTTCCGGATCTGCGAGAGCGCAAGGCCTCCCTCCGCTTCCAGCGCACTCAGGATCGGCGCGCCGATCTCAGGATCGTCGAGAAGCCGGGCGAACGCAAAGCGAAGATCGGGGCTTTCCGGAGTCGTCATCGTCACGGCCCCTGGGTGGTATCCAGCGTCCGGAATTTGCTGAACTGGCTTACCCAACCCATCTTGATATTATCGACCGCGCCGTGGCGGTTCTTGGCGACGATGATCTCGGCGATATTGGCGTTTTTCGCGCTCTCCTCGTCGTCCTTTCCGGCAATATCCGAATAATAGGAATCGCGGTAGAGGAAGAGAACGACGTCGGCGTCCTGCTCGATAGAGCCGGAATCGCGGAGATCCGAAAGCGTCGGCCGCTTGGATTCGTTTCCGCGCCCCTCGGTCCCGCGGTTCAACTGCGCGCAGCAGAGGATCGGGATCCCGAGATCCTTCGCCATAATTTTGAGGTTACGGGAAAGCTCGCCGACCTGTTGGGCGCGGCTGTCGATCTTGGTATTGACCTTCATCAGGCCGAGGTAGTCGATCACGACGAGTCCGAGATTCTGGATGCGGCGGAGTTTGGATTTGATCTCGGTCGTGCCGATCTCGGTCGTATCGTCGATATAAATATCGCAGCCGGAGAGTTCTTCGGTCACCATAGCGATATTATCCCACTCCTCCGGCGTCAGGATGCCGGTGCGCAGATGGTTGGAATCCACCATCGCCTCGCTGGAAAGAACACGCGTGACGAGCTGTTCCGCCGACATTTCAAGCGAGAAGATCGCCACGGCTTTCTTCGAGGCTTTCGCCACGTTGGTCGCCACGTTGAGGGCAAAAGAGGTCTTTCCCATACCGGGGCGCGCGCCGACGATGATCAGGTCAGCCTTTCCCATTTCCACGAGAAGGTGGTCAAGCCCCGAAAAACCGGTTTTGACGCCGGCGGTCGGCCCGTGATTCTCCGAAAGGACTTCGAGATTTTTATAGACGACCTGCAGGACGTCGCGGACGTGGCGCAGATCCTTTGTGCCGACTTCATGGGTGATATTGAAGATGCGCTGTTCCGCCGCGTCCACGATCGTGCGGACGGGATCGCTTTCTTCATAGGCGTCCTTATTGATCTCATCGCAGGCGTCGATGAGATGGCGGAGGGTGGACTTATCCTTGACAATCGCGGCGTAATCCTTGACGTTCGCCGTCGTGGGGACGTTTTCCGCGAGGGTGGCGATATATTGCAGTCCGCCGACCTCGTCCCGGTCGCCGTATTCCAGAAGAGCGTTGGCAAGGGTGATCGGATCGATCTGCTTACTCTTCGTATACATTCCGTCAATGGCCGCGAAAATATGCTGATGCTCCGCGAGATAAAAGTCCTCCGCGGTAACCATTCCGCCGATCAGATCGAAACAATCCGGTTTGCGGATGATCGCGCCGAGCAGGGCCTGCTCCGCTTCAATGGCGGCGGGTACCTGCCTGATGGCGCTGACGTTTTGTTCTTTCGCCATATTTTATCCTTCCGATCGCTGTTGATATAACGAAAAGGGCGAGGCGATCACTCCTTGACCGAAACGGTGAACTTCCCTTCTACTTCGCTGTGAAGCTTGACCGAAACGACGTATTCTCCGTACGCCTTGATCGTGTCTTTGAGAACGAGTTTGCGCTTGTCGACCGTCTGACCGATCTTCTCGGAGAGTTTTTCGGCGATCTCCTTGGCGGTGACCGATCCGTAAAGTCTTCCGTCCGCGCCGTGTCCCATCTGAATTTCGATTCTGACGTCCTTGATCTGTTCGGCAAGAGCGAGAGCGGCTTTGCGCTCTTCTTCCTCGCGGAATTTCTTCGACTCTTCCTTGCTCTTCAATTCCCCGGTCGCCTTGGCGTCCGCAGGGATGGCTTTTTTCTGAGGAAAGAGGAAATTGCGCGCAAATCCGTCCGATACGTTGACGATCTGATCTTTTTTCCCCTGTCCTTTGACGTCGCATAACAAAATAACTTTCATAATATTGTCCTTTCCTTCGCCGCGCGGGATCGCCGTGCGGCGCGATTTCACTTGATGATTTTCCGTCAGGCTTGCTGATCCAGATAGGAATCGATGCTTGCTTTCAGCTGTTCCAGCACCGTGACGACCGACTCGGCTTCGACCTGCGCTCCGGCAACGTCGAAATGCCCGCCGCCGTGCAGTTTTTCGAGGATCAGCTGCACGTTGATCCTGCCGTTCGATCGGCCGGAGATGTGGATGCGGTTTCCGATCCTGACGAGAGCAAAGGAGGCTTCGATGCCCTGAAGCGTCAGCATCTTATCCGCCGCTTTCGAGGCGATGACGCGATAGGTGTCGTCGGTCTTCCCTTCACAGGAGGCGATGGCGATATTGTCGCGGTAGATGCGGATCGAGGTATGGAAGCGCGCTTCTTTGGAAAGCTCTTCGGGATCGGTTTTAAAGAGGTCGTAAACGTCTGCCGGATCGGCTCCCGCACCGCGCAGATACTGCGCCGCACCAAAGGTGCGCGTTCCGGTGTTTCTCGTGAACTGCTTGGTGTCGAGAAGAATACCGGCGAGAAGCATATCCGCCTCTTCTTTCAGGAGGTTTTGCGAACTGATCGCCGACTCGAGCATCTCCGAGAGCAGTTCGCAGGCGCTGGACGCCGACGGCTCGATATAGGAGATCTTGACGCGCTCGGACGGCGTTTCGGTCTTTCTGTGATGGTCGATGATCGCGATCTGTTCGACGTGCTCCGCGACGTCGGCAAACTGCGAACGCGCGGGAGAGTTGTGATCGACGAGGATCAGGAGCGTATCCGGCGTGATCAGATCGAGCGCCGCGGCGTTATCGACGAACACCGAGGCGTACATCGGCGTGGTTTCCATCATTTCGATGCACGGCGCGAGATTTTTATCGCGCAGATCGACCGCGACGTTTACCTTCGTTCCGCAGAGCATCGCAAGTCTCGCCGCGCCGACGGAGGCGCCGAAGGAATCGAAATCGCCGTAGCGATGCCCCATGATCAGCACGTTGTCCGCGCGGCCGATCAGCGAGGTCAGCTCGTTGGTGAAGGTGCGGGAACGGACGTTCGAGCGCTTGTAGAGCGATTTCGTTCTTCCGCCGTAATACTCCACCGTGCTTTCGGTTTTATAAACCGCCTGATCGCCTCCGCGCTGGAGCGCGAAATCGATCGCGTCCCGCGCCGCCTGCTCCCGCGCTGCCAGCGTACCTTCAATGGAGGAAACGCCGACCGAGACGGTGATGGCGACGCCGTCTCCGACGCGGGTGTCACGAATGTGATCGAGGATCGCAAAGCGGTCTTCGATGCATTTGTTGAGCTGGTCGGAGGAGAGGAACATAATATATTTATCGTTGTCGTAGGACTTGATCACGGCGTTCATCTGTGCCGCCCAGGCGCGGATCTTTTCGTCGACCGCCGAGACCGCGTCGTGAAATTTGTCGTGGACGTACAGAAGGACGTCCTCCACGTTGTCGATCACGATATAGGCG
>CADBPA010000218.1 GCA_902796505.1 uncultured Ruminococcus sp. | reverse complement strand
CCACCGCGAAGAAGTCTCCGTTCTGATCGACGGCGTGATCCTTCGTGTAAGACCACGTGAGGGTGTGCGTTCCGGCGGTCAGATCGACGGAGAACGTCGTCCAGGAGCCTTCTCCGCTGAATTGGAATTTCTCATTGCCGTCTACGAGGAAGCTGACGAAGTCGCTGTTCCCCTCGCTGCCGTAATGATAATCGAAGGACAGTTTGCCGTCCTGCGCCAGCGTGAGCTTGAGAGACAGCGTCGTGGCGGCGCTTCTCTTGCCGGCCACCGCGGACTTGACGTAGGTCCGCTCGCCCTCGGTGACTTCCGTCCACGGATTCGCGGTATCGTTCTCGAAGAACAGACCTTCGGTCAGGCAGTCGAACGGCAGGAATTTTTTGACCTGCGTTACGCTGCCCTCGCTCGCGATAGAGACGTTGTCCACCGCAAAGAAGTCTCCGTTCCGGTCAACGCCGCTGTCCTTCGAGTAGGACCACGTGAGGGTGTGTTTTCCGGCGGTCAGATCGACCGAGTAGGCCGTCCAGTCTCCCTCTCCGCTGACGTTGAATTTCTCTTTGCCGTCTACGCGGAAATAACACTTATCGCAGTTTGCTTCGCTTCCGTATCGGTAATCGAAGGACAGAATACCCGCCTTCTCCAGCGTGACCGTCAGCGTCAGCGTGGAAGTGGTGTCGCCCTTGCCGGAATTTCCGGACTTGACGTAGGTCCGCTCGCCCTCGGTGACGATCTGCCAGGGATTTGAGGCGTCGTTGACAAACCGAAGACCCCGGCTGACGGCGTCGTACGACGCGGTGTATTCGGGATCGTCCTCGCCCTCATGCTTTTCCTGATCGTTCACGATGACGGCGACCGGTCTCTTCGTGATGCGGAATTCGCCGACCTCGACGTCATGACCGTCAAGCGATACGAGCGCGGTATAGGCGCCGGCATTGACCGCATCGGCCACCTGCGCGTTTGCGCGGTAGAAGACGACCGTCGGGACGGGCAGGCCGTTTTCCGCAGTCCACTCCTCGGAGCAGACGTACGGCCGGGCGCTCTTTCCGTCATACGTCTTATTCACCGGTTCGGGATGCAGCGTCAGCGTACTGTGGGGACAGTCGGGAACGTCGCAGGTCGCGGTGAACGTCTTCGTCTGATCGTCGTAGGACAGGCTCCAGTGATGAAGGTGCTTCCACTGCGCGTAGAAGACCGTTTTGCCGAGGACCTCGAAAGCGTCGCCCGGTCTGTATGCGTCACCCGTGCCGTCCGCCTTGGTGTTCCAGCCGTCAAAGGCAAGATTGGGCCTCGAGAATCCTTCGCCGTCCGGCATTCCGATGACGCTCTTCACGTAGTATTCTACGCCGGCGACCGTTCCGGTCCCGCCGTTGGCGTCAAAGGTCACGGGATAGGTCTTATAGGGGTTGATCACCCCGATCGGCTGTGCGCCGTAGACCGAAAGCCCCTTGTCTCTCGAGAGATAGAACGCATAGTCTGCGCGGTCGGTCGTGATCCTCACGGAGTTCGGATTCCATTCGATCATACGGTAACGGTAGTCGTCGACGCGTCTGAGGATCATGATCCCGCTCGGTTTTTCGCTTACGTTCGCAAGGATCCAGAGAAGTCCGTCGATTTCGCTGCACGCAAAGATCGAGTTCACGTCTTCTTCCCAGACGGTGTCGAATTTCGCGTCCGCAAGCATCTGCTTTCTGCCGGTGCCGACGACGTAGACCGCGGCGCTTCCGTCGGAGATCCTGTCTCTCAGCTCCCGGAAGTCGACCGTTTGCTCTTCATATCGGTAAGAGTCCTTCCGGATGCAGAAGGCGTATTCGGTATTGGCGTCGTAATGCCAGTATTCCTCCGGGACGTCCTCCGGGCGCGTCATATATCCCTTGCCGTATACGACGTACTTGACGCCGCTCGCGGTCATCAGATCCTCGTTGGCGTAGATCCACGCCCACGCCTCGAGCGCGGTGCATCCGGAAAGATTGTTCAGCGCGAAAAGATCGGTGGCTTTGACAAACTCCGGAACCGACGCATAAACGCGGCTGACGCCCGCGATGGCGGGGATCTCGTACACGACGTACGCCGCAGCGCTTCCGTCTCCCTCGCCGAGGGGTAATTCCGCACGGTACTTACCGGGATCGACCGGCGCACCGGTCAGCTCTTCGCCCTTCGCACCGTCGGGCGTTGCCTGATAGTAGCGGATCTTCGGCAGATCGATCGCGTCTGTATCGCCGGTGATCTTCGCGTCCGGCATCCCGTAGCCGGAGGCGGCTCTCTGCGGTACGGCGATGGTCAGCGTGACCGTGCGGCCGCGATCTTCGAGCGGACAGACGTCCTCCGCGGTGCTCACGCATTTTGCGACGACGGTATCGCCGCTCTGCGAGAGGGTATACTCGAAAATATGCTCATGCTCGGTATAGCGCGCATAGACGGTGGTCTTCACTTGGAAGACCGAAGCCTCCGTGACCTGCTCGCCGCCCGTCGGGGCGGTGTACCAGCCTCGGAAGAAGAGGGGCGCGCCGCTTACCGGCGCCGTGGGTTCGGCCGCCGGAAGGGTGATATGGCCGTCAAGGTCGGTGACAACGTCGGAAAATTCTCCGGCTCCGCCGTTGACGTCGAACGATACCACCGAGAGGAAGCGGATATCCGCCGAGGCGGGAGCGGCGCCTGTGCCGATCTCGGTCGCCGTGAAGTCGACGGACAGCGTCTTCTGCTCTTCCGCGCCGAGCGTCAGCGACTCCGCAAGATTCTTCCTTGCGAGGATATTGCCCTCGCCGTCCAGAAGAACCGCCACCGGAATGCCGACCTCCGTCGTATGGATGGAATTGTTGCGGATATAGGCGGTAACGGTATATTCCCCGTTGTTTGCGTCAAGGGTATTGTCGGTCGTCAGCATCGCGCCGTTGTTCCGCGCCACAAGGCCGCGGAAGCTGACGTATGCGTCGTTGTTGTAAAGATTCGGCTCCTCGGTCTCTTCTACCCATGCGCGGGCGTAGACCGTGAGTCCTTCGTCGGGAATTTCTCCCTCGCCCGTGTACAGGTCGGAGATTTCGATCGTGCGGACCGTGGTATAGACTCCGCGGTCGATCTGTGCGTAATCCTCCGCGGCAACCGTGATCTCCTCCCCGATCCTGCTCGTATGGAAGGGATCGCCGTAGAACGCCAGCTTGACGGTCTTGCCGCTTCCCGCAAGCGGAATGGAAGAGCTGTTGGCGAGCGTCACCTGAACGTCGCGCTTGCCTTCGTATTCCTGCAGAAGCCTGATCCCGGAAACGCCGACGTCGGGGCGGTTCAGAACCAGCTGTCCTTCTCCGAGCAGGGTGCCGCCGCTCGTGACGGTATATGCGGGATCGCTGAGGCTGCCCTCCGGAACGCTGAAGCTCATGATCACGGTCGCGGACCGGCCGGGAAGCAGATCGACCGTGAAGTCCCGGCTCTCGGAACCGACCGCCGCAGTGACCGAGGCGAGCTTTTCGGTTCCCTTGTTGGTCACGGTGAAACGAACCGGCGCAGAAAATCCGGGAATCACCTCGTGGATATTCGTTTCGGCGATGACGTCCGCCGCGATCTCGGGGAATCTTCCCGTCGCAAGCTTCAGCGAGGAGATCGCCTCTCCGTCCAGAATATTGAGATGGGACGGGGCGTCGGAATTGCCGGCACTGGTATTGCCCGCCGCCGCGTTCAGGTCGATCGAATCGTAGAATCCGATTCCTTCGATGTGATCGTAGTCGCTGCCGAGAAGAACGGCGTGAACGGCGCCGCTTTCGTCGGTATAGACGTCAAAGCGATCGATCGTGTAATTTTTCGGGGTTACGGCGATCTTTACGGGTGCGGTAACGCCGGTCAGATCGTCGGTCCGGAAGAAACGCACGGCATTCAGCTCGTATTTGCCCGCGTCGGCCGCGTCGTCGCTGTTCATGCGCTGCGACCATACGACCGAGACGTTCGTCAGATCGGTATTGCCGACCGGGGCGGAGAAAGCGAAATCGGAGGTGAACCCCGTATCCGCGGTTCCGCCGAGGCTCTCGGGGAAGTCGACGTCGTAGCTGCCGTTCGCCCGGATGCAGGCCAGACGGATATCGTGCGCCACGACCGCCTTCGAGGAGGCGTTGCCGCTTTTGTCATATCCGGCGGTCGAGCCCTCGCCCGCGTCGTGTTCGGAGTACCAGCCGAGGACAAAGTATCCGTCGCCCTCGTTCACCGCGGTCGCCTGCACGCCGGTATCGGTGTAGTTGTCGTTCGTCAGACGGCCGGTGGTCAGGACCTCGCCGTCCGCGCCGATCACGGTGTAGAAGGTCTCGGTCGTGGTCACGTCCTCACCGGTGCGGACGGTGTAGGTCACGATCGCCGTACCGTCGGAGAGCATCGCCGAGTCGACGGCGTTCACCGAACCGGAGCTGCCGTTGTATACGATCTTCGCGGCCGTCCATTCGGTGCCGTTATAGATGCGGTAGTTGATATTGTTCTCCACGTCGAAAACCGCGGTGATATCCTGCGCGCCGCCGGCCGACATGGTGGACGCGGTCATGCTGCGCCAGGCGACGATCGCCCGGTTGCCGCTGCTTGCCACGGTGGGGGACATATCCGCCACAAAGTTATCCGTGAGCCGCTCCGTCGTCCATTTTCCGTCGGCGTAGGACGAGGCATAGATCTCGGTCGCGTTGAACATCATGCCGAGATCGTCGTCGGTGATCGCGGCGCCGTTCTCTTTTCTCGGAGATTCGACCTGTTTGACCCACGCGGCGAAAGCGTTCTCCTTCGTGCCGCTCGCCACGACGTCGAGATCGGCGAGAATATTCTCCTCGGACGCATCGACGCGTCCCTTGTCTTCATAACCGTCTCTATTTCCGACGGCATAGCTCGTAACGCTTTCGACCTTCTTCGCGTTGCCGTTATCGGAGATATAGAGGAGAAGTCCTCCGTCGTCGGTAAATACCGGGTGAGAATAGGGATACGCGTTCGTCTGCAGGTCGGCAAGCGTTCCTGCCGACCGGAGAAGACGCCTGCCGTCGGTCGCGCCGCCCGTCCAGATCCTCTCTTCGAGTTCCAGATAATCGCGGCTTTCCAGCTCGGCGCCGCCGTCGATGGCGACCATCGCGCTGCCGTCCGCGAACAGATACATGGTATAGGCTCTGCCGCGTTTGGTGACGCCGGACAGTTCTCCGTATCCCTGATCGGTCCAGTAGTCCTTGATCTGATCGTATTTGTTCCACTTCTTCGTCCAGTTGAAGCCGGTGGAAGCGAATTTCTTGCTGTAAGAGACAAACAGAAGCTTGACCTTCAGCTTGATGCCGATCTCGCCCGCGATGGTAAGCTTCGTACCGGTGCTGGCGGCGGCGTTGCTGGGCGTCAGGAGCAGGAAGTCCACGTCCGCGCCGATCTGACCGTAAATACCGATCTGAAGCGCCACGATGGAGAGATCGAAGCCGAGTCCGGCAAACGCCTCGATGGAAACGCCGAGCGCCGCGTCGAGAAGCATCGCGCGTGCGGAGCCCTTGTTGCCGAACGCCACCTCCAGATCGGCGTGGAAGCCGACCTCAAAAGAGATGAACGCGGGGTAAGGACCGCACATGAAGGTCTGTCCCCATTCGTATTTGCCGCTGACGTTGGTGCCGACGTTGCCGCCCCGGAAGGTGATGCCCCACTTTCCGTCCGCAACACCGGCGCGCGCTTCGAGGATCAGCGTTCCGTAGAAATTGAATTTCATGGAACCCTCTCCGTCCGAATCGCTGTCCTTCTTCTTGCTCGACTCCTCGAGTTCTTTTCTGAGTTTATCCACGTCCTCGGCGAGGTCGTTGGGATTATAGTTGATCGAGACGCCGTCGCCGTCGTCATCGCCCGGGCGCTCGTCCGCGCCGACAAAAGCGACGATGCGGAAGACGGCCGGGTCCTCCGTCGGAAGGATCATCAGGTGGACGAAGTTGTCTCCGCCCTCGCCCTTGAGGTTTCCGAGGAAGAGGAAGCCCTGACGGATCATATCGTTGACGTTGATGCCGCGGAAGATCGCGCCGATATCGGAGGTCTCCGCAAGCTCGTCGCGTACCTCTTTTCCGATCGCCGCCGCGCCCTTGCTGCCGTCGGAAAGGTTCGGCTGATTCGAGACGTTCGTGACGCCGAAGGGCAGATTGAGATTCGCGACCGTCAGCGCGCCGCGGGTAAAGACCGCCTTGACGCGCGCCGTGGGCGTCTTTGCCGTGTCGTCGATGCCGTCCGCTCTCATATCGGCGTCGGTCATCACGTAGGTGCTGCGGATGATCGGAACGGCAGAGAACGGGAACACGAAGCAGGCCGCCTCTTCCAGCTGATACAGATCGGTGATCTGAACCGCCTGTGCGCCGTCGCCCGGAAGATCGGTCTGTCCGGTGAGCTTTTTCCCGCCGGTCGTATAGAACGCCATCTTCACGACGTCCGAGCCTTCGTAGGTCGAATATCCCTTCGTGCCGTAGACGTCCTCGCCCACGCCGACGGTTTCGCCCGGCAGCGCGATATCGGTATACAGGACCGACTTCGGGAAGTTCGGGGAAATACCGATATTCCCCTGATAATCGATCACGTTGCGGACGTACGCGGTCGGCGTCAGGCCGTAATAGTCGTTATCATAATATTGCTGATATTCCTGACGGATGATCTGCGGCGTATTCGCGTTGCCGCGGATCTGCCCCAGAAGGATCATCGAATCGGCAGGATCGGTGGACGTCGGGTCCACGATCGTATAACCGGGCTGATAACCCTCGACGCGGTATTCGTAAACGTACCGGATGCCGCGCTGAAGTCCCTCGTCGGCCGTCAGCTGCGTGGGATCGTAATACAGGACAGCCTTGCCGTCGGTCACGTCGAGGATCACGTCCTCGCGCAGGATCTGGCCGCCCTCGCCCTGCGTCGTGCGGACGCCGAAGGTCGGGCAGTATTCTCCGCCCTTATAGATACCGGCGCGCAGGATCGCTTTTCCGGTGTAGGGCTTGCCGTCCGGTTTCAGGATCGTCAGCGTCTGGCTGGAGATCGCCGCCAGCTTGAGGTTGTTGCAGGGATAGAGCTCAAGCTTTGCGATATTTTTTTCGCCGCTGACAAGATAGCGGTTCTGGATCGTTCCGACGTAGGTCTCCCCGCCGGACTGGCACATCGCCACGACCTCGCTTGCGATCCCGTCGGGCTCGTAAACGATCAGCTCGCCGTTTTCTTTGCTGTGCAGTTCGCGCGTTTCGCCCTTGCCGGTCTTATAGGTCACGTAGGTCGTGGCTTTGGGCTGGAAGCGGAAGAGATAGAGCTTGTTTTGCAGCGTGCTCACGGTCACGCGGACGCTCTGCGTCATTCCCGTCGTCGCATGGACCGCGGTGACGGTGACCGGTGCGTCCTCGGTTCTGCCTTCGGTCGCCACGATCAGGAAATCGGTCGTGGGAATATAAGCGGTATAGCTGTAATTGCGCAGATCGGCATACGAACCGTTTTCCTTGTGGTTCAGCGTGACCGAATTGCTCGTTCTGCCGTCAGACTCGGTGTAAGTCCAGCGCATTCTGTCCGAGATCGTGCCCCAGACGCCGCTGCCGTAGTTCACCGAAATGACGCGCTGCAGACCGAGATCGGCGCGCAGGGCGTCGAAGTCGTAGCCGCTGATCGTGATGCCCGATCCCTCGCCGGAACCGTCCACAAGCTCGGCGACCTTGGGATTGTTATCGATATTTACGGAGTCTGCTGCCTCCTCGGTGCCGTCTCCGACCTTTCCGCCGGTGCTGCCGCCGATCTCTCCGAGAGCGATGTCCCGGATCAGGATCTTCAGAACGTCATTGTTGTACACCGTCAGAAGCATGGAGTCCACGCTCCACGGATCCTCCGCCTTGTTGCGGGCATAGACCGTGACGGTATACGCCTTCCGCAGCCCTTCAAACGCGTCCGGCGCGAACGGGATCCTGCCGCCTTCGGCGTCCGTCATCGCGCTGACCGCTTCTCCGGAGGGCTGGATCGTGTATTTCACCTCGGTGCTTTCGGTCGCGTTTTCCAGCGTATACGTGATCGACGGAATGTGATCGGTATCGACCGAGGCGGAGGCGAGCTTTCCGAGGCGGATCTTCACGGGATTCGGCTTGACGGTCAGCCATGCGACGGCCGAAAAAGGTCTCGTCTCGATCCCGTCGTTGAACTCGGTGCTGATCTTCACCGCGTAATACCCCGCTTCGTTCAGTGCGGAGCCCGGAATGGAGATATGCGAGAGGATCTGCCCCGACGAAACGTAGTAGATATCGCGGCCGTTCAGATCGAGCCTCTGCGCGTTTTCCGGGATCGTGTCGGGATCCTCCGTGTTGATCGCGCCGACCTTGTACAGTTCGACGCGGAATCTGCTTCCGTACCCGCCCTTATCGTGCTGCGGGAGGTTGGTCGAGAACAGCACGTCGATTCCGACGCCCGCGTTCGTCTGACGGAACCTTGAGGATTTCGGGATCGACAGGAAGGGATCGGACTCATATACGTGCAGATCCAGTCCGTCCGTACCGAATATGCTGCGGTTGAAGAACTCGCCGTTCAGAGCGGTGATCTCGGTGCCGAGCCCCTGAATATACCTTCCTTGTTGAGAGGAAAGATCCTCGGCGGTGATCGCTCTCAGCGGGATGATCGTGACCATCGACAGATTTCCGACGGAGGTGTCCACCAGCCGGAAGTAGTCCTCCCAGTAGTTGCCCCAGATGGTCCATTTGACCTTGAGCGATTTGCCGTTGCTTCCCACGCTGAAATCCAGTCGGTCGCTGATGCGCATGGCGGCTCTGAGGTCGTCCTGTCCCGGATAGAGTTTTACGCGCGTTCTTGTATAATCGTCACTCCAATCATCCAGATGATAGACTTCCGCTTTGGCGATGGCGTCGTAAAACTGCTCGGTGATCATGATTTCCGCGTCGTACTGTCTTTCCGGATATTGGGGCTTCACGGGCTGCACGTACGGAAAATCCGGGTTTTCGGGATTCTTCAGTTTGATGAACCCGTTTGCCGCCTGCTCCCAGCTGCCCTCCGGACGGATCTGATAGATCTCCCCGTCATTTTCATGTCCGGAACCGAAGTTCGCCTGGGTGTCTCTTACCACGTAAGCGGACGGGACGAAATACCGCAGTGCTCTGCCGGGGATCGCGCTCGTCGTGACCGGATAGCCCCAGCCGTTGATCGACTCGTTCCAGTAGCGGTACCCCAGTACGTCCGTTTTCGATTTGCTCCAATCGGGAACGTGCGGTACCGCCTTATAATACTCGGGGTAGGCCGTCCAGACGTCGCTGCAGTCATGCGTGAGCGCTCCGGTCGGATCCACGTAAAGGCTCAGCGTGTCCAAGCGGGCGCGCGTATCCAGATTGACCGGTGCGACAAAGCGCGTTGCGACCGCAACGACTCTCTCCGACCCGTTGACCACCTGCTCCACAAGATAGACCGGGTAGCGGATCAGGGCGCTCAGCGTTTGCCCCGAAGTGATCGAACCGTCCGGGGAATACGCGAAGTACATGTAACCGAAATAATATTTCAGATTGACTTTTCCGTAGCGCGGAAGTTCCATTTCGATCCCGATGCCGTTTTCCGAAAATCGATGATCTTTCCCTCTTCCATATCGGTGGCGATCATATTCTGGACGGCGTCGTCGCTTTTCAGAGGCAGGACGGCGGTCACGGTCGGGAAACTGCGGTTTTCGTCCACGCCGACGATCGCCTTCTCCCAATCAAAGCAGTCGCGTCTGATATTGCCCTCGACGACGGCGCTGTTCGCCCGCGGTCCCGCGCCGGAGGTCGATTTGTCGGTATAGTACGTATCCCTCTCTGTCTCGTCGTACCAGTACTGAATATCGGGGTTGACCGCGAAGGGG
This sequence comes from uncultured Ruminococcus sp., assembly GCA_902796505.1. Classification (GTDB taxonomy): domain Bacteria; phylum Bacillota; class Clostridia; order Oscillospirales; family CAG-272; genus UBA1740. The sequence goes on along the minus strand of CADBPA010000218.1, from coordinate 1,282 downwards.
TAGTTCCGGTTATACGTGCTGCCGCTGACGTAGGGGGCATAGTAGCTGTTGCCGTCCTCGCTCAGCGTCAGCCTTTGGGGCGTGTTCTCCGGCAGCGTATAATCCACCTGCGGCTCGTCGTCGGTTCCCTGAAGCTGCGTGTTGCCCTTGGCGTTCAGACGCAGCGAACCCGAACGGATCGCGCCGTCAAGATCGACGTCGCCGTTCAGAATGCCCCGGACGAGATCTTTGAGATTGCTGACGTGTCCGTCGGTGACTTCGATCTCCTCCGCGAGAAGATCGGCGATCTCGATCGCGGCGCTCACCTGAGAGATCTTCAGGACCTGCTCCGGCGTCGCGGACCTTCCGTTGACGGTGATCGCACCCACGTCCTCGCCGCTTGCGATGCGCTCCGCCAGAGCCGAAAGCTCCACGCGCTTGCCGTCCTCACGAATGTCGAGATCGGTCATTTTGCCGTTCTCGTCGATCAGACCGGCAACGCGCATCGCTTCGAGGTCCTCTTTGGCGCGTGCCTCGTCACCGCTATAAAGTTCGGTCAGAGAGGTCACCAGCATCTCGGGCATCTCGGGCGCTTTCGCCAGGCTTTCCGCCAGCGCGGTGACGACCGTCGACGGGATCATCAGGATCACCATCACCACCAGCACGAGCATGCTGACCACTCTGTTCCATTGTTGTTTTTTCATGGGGTTCCTCCTTGGATAAAATCTAATCAACCGATTATAACATGCTCCTTTGTCTGAAGTCAAGAGATAAAAAAAAGATTTTTCTTAACCAATTTTTTCATAAGACCGACCAATTCCGCACCGTCCCGGCGATCCGCCGCTTCGCTGCCCGGAGGGAGGCTTTGTATGGTGCGCCCCAAAGGATCACGCCGGACTTTGAGCAAAAGCGCGTTTCGCACTTTGGCACAACAGAGCCACCGGGAGCGAGTTATCGTCTGTAGGGGCGGTGCTTCAGCCCCGCCCGCTGAAGTCGGGCAAGCACTTTGTCCGATTTTATATCACTTGCGTTGCAAAGCCAATTGTTTTTCGGTTTTCTTGCTTTTTCGGGCGCGGCTAAAGCAGCGCCCCTACAGATCGGGGATGGTTTTTCGCAAAAAAGACGTTCGGAGAAAAACAAAAAAAACAGGTCCGAAGCGCGGGCTCCGGATCTGTTTTTCGCCGAATATGACAAGAATTGTTGTCATTTTAAGCCGAAAAGCGGTCGGAAAAGAGAAGATCAATCCTTCTTTTCTTCCTCGATGACTTTCTTCTGCCAAGAGAATTTGCCACAATGCGGACAT
>CADBPA010000217.1 GCA_902796505.1 uncultured Ruminococcus sp. | reverse complement strand
GCGAAAAAATTGATCTTTTTCGCAAAATCATCTTGACAAATCGGGAGAAATGGTGTATAATATCCTTCGCATACAGGGGTGTAGCTCAGTTGGTAGAGTACTGGTCTCCAAAACCATGGGTCGTGGGTTCGAGTCCTTCCGCCCCTGCCAGAAAAAACGCTTTTGTCAATAGACAAAAGCGTTTTTTAATGATATCCGTTCCTGACGGAACGGATGATATCCCTTCGGGATGATATCCCCTACGGGGATGATATACGCCTGCGGCGTATGAAGGAACGGATATTGCATGCGCCGGAAAAAGATCATCCGATCGTTCCGGAAAGGAGAAAAAATGAAACCGATTTTTGCGATCGACCTGACCGTAAACAAGCAAAATGAAGAGATGAGCGGGCAGGAATGGGTCGTCCGGAGACTGCCGGAGGAGGTCCGGGACCGGATCAACCGAAAAGGACAGGACCTGCAAAAGCTGGAGCGGAAGGGGGATCTGCCGCTGCTGCCGAGGATCCTGAAAACGCTTTGCGGTTATATCGCGCTGATGATCGCAATCATTCTGCTCCGCGCGCTGTTCGGCGCCGGGCTTGCCGAAGCTTATCGCAACGCTCCCTACATTTTCTATATCGGGATCGCCGCCCTCGCCGGATGGATCGGGCTGACGGTTTACGCAAAGCGAAGAATGCGCAGGATCGCGCAGAGCGAGGACACCGAGGAGAAGCTTCAGTCGCTCGACCGGGAGATCCGGGAGGCGTTCGATATGCTCGGCGTTCCGGAAGGCGCCGAGGAAGCAGACGTTCTGTCGTTTTACTATATCGAACAAGACGGAAAGCCGGTCCCAAAGAAAAAAGGGATGATGCCGGCGCCGTTCTTCAATCTTGCGATGAAGATCTACCGGGACGGAGACGATCTCTGCCTTGCCGATCTTGAGGAGGTCTACGCCTTTCCGATCGCGGAACTGCAGGCGATCCGCACCTCCGACAAACGGCTTTCCGCCTGCGGATGGAACAAGGCGGTCGCGCCAAACGATGAGATCTATAAAAACTACGATCTGACCGTGAACAACCTGAACGTCGTATACTCGAAGCCCTATCACGTTCTGGAGATCCGCCGGGACGGCGAGCGGTACGGCATCCTCTTTCCGACCTACGATCTGCCGGTTTTCGAGTGGCTGACCGGGCTTTCGGCAATGCCGGCGGAAAAAGAATAAATTCAAACCGACCTCCGAGCGGAGGCCGGTTTTTTCGATATTTCGGAATGATATTCGCGCTTTTTCTTTGTTTTTTACCATTGCGGTAACGTCAGGCGGAAACGCTGACGCTACTGTAGCAATAGCTGCTTCCGTAAGAGGAGGCGTTCGTGAAGGTGTAAGACGTTCCGTCGATCTTCACGGTGTGGCTTCCCGAGTCGCGCAGCGAGAGTGAATAGGACTTGACGCTGCCGCTCGTTCTGACCGCTCCGTAGCCGAGGACGATCAGCGTTCCCGCGGAGATCGTCACGCCGCCGTCCGCGTCGATGGCTGCCGCCATCTGGCTGTTCGGGCCTCTCGTGATCACGATACCGCCGCTCTGGGTGTAATTGCCGTTGCTGTCGATGCCGTCCATGTCGCCGCTTGCCGCGACCGTGACGTCGAGATAGCCGCCGGTCACGTTGACCTGCGGGGTGGTGACGCCCTTGCAGGCGTTCACACCGTCGTCCGAGGCGGTGATATAGCTCTTGCCGCCGGAGATCGTGATGACGTTGGCTTCGAGACCTTCATAGGCACTGTCGATCTCGACCGTTCCGCCGGAGATGATCAGCTGATAATCCGCATGGATGGCGTCTGCGCCGGATACGGTTTGCTGACCGCCCCAGCCGCCGGGGCCCATTCTTCCGCCGCCGGTCTTGCCGGTCGGTGCGTAGACGCTCATATTGACCGATCCGCCGGAAATGCAGATCGTTCCCTGTCCGCTTCCGCCGGCGGTGAAGGTCGTACCGTAATCGGCGTGCAGACCGTCGTCATAGCTGTGAATGGTGATCGTTCCGGCTTTGCCGTTCAATTCATTCTGCACTTTGACGCCTTTGTAGGAGGTCGTCGAAGCCGAGGAGGCGGTGTAGCCGCTATAGGAGCCGGTATAGATCGTGATATTCGGGCTGTTCCCTTCGGAATCGGCGCTCATTTCAAAATCGTGCGCCGCCTGGAAGCCGTCGCCCGCGGCGTATACGGCGACCGAGCCGCCGGTCAGAAGGATGTCTCCTCTGGTTTCTCCGCTCTTGTTCGCGTCGGTGTTCTCGGTCTTGATCCCGTCGCCGGAAGTGGAGATGGCGACGACGATTCCGCTGAGGACGGTGATCGAGTCGTTGCCTTTGATCGCGTTGTTCGGCGCGGTGACTTTCAGGGAGAGCTTCTGAATTTTCAGGTCTTTGGTCGTATGAATGCCGTTGTTATAGCCTGCGGTCACGACCAGCGTTCCGCTGCCCTTGAGCTTCAGGTCGCATTTTGCGTAGATCGCGCCTTCGCCCTGCGTTTCGGAGTCTGTGGTCTTTGCGCTTCTCGTATCCTTGATCACGTTTTCGGTGCCGCTTTTCGCCGAGATCTCGACTTTATCCGCGGACAGAAGTTTGATCGGGGAATCGGTCGAACAGACGATCGTCGTTCCGGAAAGTTCAAGGACGACTTCATCCTCTTCCCCGGCTTCGACGAGGATCTGACCGGAGAGATACCCTGTGAGCGTATAGGTGCCGGCAGAGGTGATCGTATAAACCGATCCGTTCTCCTCGACGATTCCGTCGGACGTGGTCACGGAAAAGGCGGCGGAGGTTTCCTGCGCGGTCACCGAGCTGTCGGTCGCGGCCGAGACGTTGGAGCTTGTGCCGGTAGACTCGGTAGAGCCGCTGTTTGAGGTCGTATCCTTTTTGCAGGACGCCGCGAAGACGGTGAGCATCGAAAGAGAGACGACGCAGGCGAGCAGTTTCAGAAAAAATTTGCGTTTCATAAAGATTTCCTCCTTACTTGGGTTTCTTTGATGATAGGATACCCCGGCAACTTAAAATCAACTTAAAGTTTTCCGGAGGCGGCGCAAAAAATGCAAAAATTTTTCTTTTTCCTTCTTCCGGGCGAGAAAAAAGCCGGCAAAAGCCGGCCTTTTTGTATGAGATCGTGATCTGTGCGGAAAAATCAGACCACGCCCTGCGCGTACATCGCGTCAGCGACCTTCAGGAAGCCTGCGATATTGGCGCCGACGACGAGGTTGCCCTCGTGGCCGTACTCTTTGGCGGCTTTGGCGGCGTTGTGATAAATGCCGACCATGATGCCGCGGAGTTTCGCGTCTACTTCCTCGAAGGTCCAGGAGAGGCGTTCGGAGTTCTGCGTCATTTCCAGCGCGGAGGTCGCGACGCCGCCGGCGTTCGACGCCTTGGCGGGAGCGAAGAGGACTTTCGCGTTCTGGAAAACGGCGATCGCTTCGGGAGTAGAGGGCATATTCGCGCCTTCGGCGACGGCGATCACGCCGTTTTTGACGAGTGCCTTTGCGCTTTCCTCGTTGATCTCGTTCTGCGTTGCGCAAGGAAGTGCGATGTCACACTTGACCGTCCAGATCCCGGAGCAGCCTTCGGTGTAGGTCGCGTTGGGCTTTTCGGCAACATACTCTTTGATCCTTCCGCGGCGGACTTCCTTGATCTGCTTGACGATCGCAAGGTCGATGCCGTCCTCATCGACGATATAGCCGTTGGAATCCGAGAGAGCGATGACCTTGGCGCCGAGCGTCTGCGCCTTATGGCAGGCGTAGATGGCGACGTTGCCGGAGCCGGAGATGACGACGCGCTTGCCGGCGAAGGAGAGACCGTTGTCACGCAGCATTTCGTCCGCAAAGTAGCAGAGGCCGTATCCGGTCGCTTCTTTTCTGGCGAGAGAGCCGCCGTAGGTGAGGCCCTTGCCGGTCAGAACGCCTTCGTAGAGATTGGTGATGCGCTTATATTGGCCGTAAAGATAGCCGATCTCGCGTGCGCCGACGCCGATATCGCCGGCAGGGACGTCCTCGTCCTTGCCGATATATTTGAAGAGTTCGTTCATGAACGACTGGCAGAAACGCATCACTTCGGCGTCCGATTTGCCCTTCGGATCGAAGTCGGAGCCGCCTTTGCCGCCGCCGATGGGAAG
>CADBPA010000216.1 GCA_902796505.1 uncultured Ruminococcus sp. | reverse complement strand
GCAGGCGCGGATCTTTTCGACCGTGCGCATGACGGCGGCGGTCAGAGCAAGATTTTTGCGGTGGGGGAATTCTCCGCGGATCGCGTCGCGGAAGGCGGCGATCTCATAGGTCATATTAGCGTAGGACGTTCCGTGCATCGGAGCGACCGATCGATCCGGAAGCCGGGGAAGCTCCGGCAGGGGAAGGCGTTCGGGGGCTTTTCCGCGCAGGGTGAGCAGGATCTCGCCGGGCGCGCTGACCTTATCGAGCGTGATCATCCCCTCCTCGCCGAGGACGGCGGACGGGCGCGGATCGTCAAAGATCTTCGCATATCCGACCGAAACGCAGAAGTCCGGGTATCCGAGCAGGATCTGCCCGGCTCCCTCGAAGCCGTTGGACAGCCTGACCGAGGAGGCGGAAAGCGCCGTCGGCTCGCCGAAGAGCGAGACGGCGAGATGCAGAGGATAGATCCCGATGTCGGCAAGGGCGGAATTTTTCATGCCGGGATCGAAGGCGTTCAGCACCTCGCCGCGGCGAAACGCGTCGTAGCGCGAGGAATATTGGCAGAAATGCAGATCGGCGGAGCGGATCTTCCCGATCCTCCCCATCGCCTCTCGCAAAACCCCGATCGCCGGATCAAACGCCGGGCGCATCGCCTCCATCAGAACGCAGCCGGACCGTTCGGCGGCGGCCTGCATCCGAAGAAACTCTTCCCCGTCCGCCGCGATCATCTTTTCGCAAAGGACGTGCTTTCCGGCGGCAAGCGCGGCGACCGCCTGCTCGGCGTGGCAGAGGATCGGCGAGGCGATATATACCCCGTCGATCTCCGGATCGCGGAGCATTTCGGAAAAGTCGGTACAGACCTTCGATAGTCCGCACTTTTCGGCAAACGCCTCCCCGGTCTCCTGCTTTCTCGAATACACCGACGTAACGCGCACGCCGGGGGTGGCTTCCGCCGCGCGGCAGAACCACTCGCTGATAAAATTCGTCCCGACCACGCCGACGCGGATCGGGCTTTTTTCTTCGTTCATTCGTTTTCCTCTCTTCCGGAAAAGACGGGGCGGCAAAGCGAGAAAGCCTGCCGTCTTGCGAAAAGCCGGTTTTCAAAAACTACCGGATCTCGCCCGTTTTTACCGCGATGGTCTTTGTTTTTTCTGGGATCAGAACACAAAGCGGAACAGCACGAAGGCGATCGCCGCCGCGGCGATGACGCCGAGGGTGATCCATCCCCAGATATTGTCCGCGCGCCGCGCGCGCTCTTCGTCCTCGCGGTCCTTTCTTCTGTCCTCTTCGGTCTCGGAAAGCTCTTCGGGAAGCTCGTCCTCCTCGCTCTCCTCGACCTCGTCGAGCGAAAAATCATATATCCCGGCCTCGATCTTTTCCCGGCGATCGACCGCCCCGGCGATCAGCGAATTGACCGTTTCGATGGTCAGATCGTCGTCGCAGTTCGCCTCGGTCATCGTCTCGCCGATCTCGCGGATGGCGCGGTTGATCTCGTCGGGATCGGTCGATTTCGTCGCGGTATAAAAGAGATCGTCGCATTCCTCGCAGAGATAGCGCGGCGTTCCGAATCCGCCGACGGTCAGCACCGCCGGGCGCTCCTCGGTAAAGACCTTGTGGCAGAGCGAGCAGACATGCGTATGCTCCTCGCGCTCTTCGATCTGTTCGTACTCTTCCTCCTCGGAATACTCCCCGGTCTCTTCGGCTTCGGTCTGCGCTTCGGGCTTTTCGCGCTCTTCGACCGTCTCCCGATCCTTTTCTCTGTATTCTTCCGCCATGGCGGCTCCTTTCTCCGGCATCGCCGGCGCCGGCGATCCCGGCGTTCTTCTTATTTGGTTTTCGGCTTCTCGCCGCGGATCAGCGCGTGAAATTCCTTGATATACTCCTCGCGCAGGGCTTTCTGTTCGGCCTTCTCTTCCTCGGTCAGCTCGCGCTCCTTCATGAGGCGGCCGAGTTCGTTGATGCGGTCTACTTTCTTTTTTTTCATATCGTTTTTTATCCGTTTTCGTTGTTTTGATGATGCTGATAGAGTTTGGCAAGCCCCGCGGAGGCGGTTTCGCGGTAGCCGCGCGAGAGGTCCTTGCCGGTTTCGTACATCGTCCGTACCACGAGATCGAAGGAGATCTTGCGCGATCCGACGAGGAAATTGGCAAGCGACAGGGCGTTGATGGCGCGCATGGAGGCGACG
>CADBPA010000215.1 GCA_902796505.1 uncultured Ruminococcus sp. | reverse complement strand
CCTTGCCTGACGAAAAATTCTCCTGATGAGTGCCTCGTCGAATCCATTTCCGCCATTCTGCGTTGCTCCTTCGCCTCGGTCGGCTCGCCGTACCCCACGTACGCCGTCGCTTTCCTCGCTCGGTGCGCCTTGCCTGACGAAAAATTCTCCTGATGAGCCGCTCATCGAATCTATTTCCGCCAATCTTCGTTGCTCCTTCGACTCGGCCCAATAATGAAAAACCGCTGCAGATTTTCCGCAGCGGTTTTTTGTCAGAATCCTTCAAATTCATCATACCCGCACTCGCCGAGATAGGCGAGATATTCCGGGTAATCGATGGCCTTGACGTTGGAAAAATAGTGGTTGGTATGCTTTTCTCCGTCCGAAGTCCACTCGATGAAGAAGAAATGCTTGTCTCCCTTTCCGATGACGACTTCGTCGATGGGGAGCGAGCGGTCGGCTTTTGCCGTGCACTCTCCTTCCGCGACGATCTTCTTTGCCGTCAGATCGGTCACACGGTAGGAAATTTCAGCGTCGCGCGGCAGGTCGCAGACCGCAAAGAGGCGGATGCGCTCGCCGCTCTCGTCCGGCTCGTCGAACATCAGGCAGATCGGCTCCTGCGAACGCCGGATATAGTGGTAGGCGAGTTTTTTGCGGAAATCGTAGGAGACGACGGCGTCGGAGATCTGCGGACAGCCGTCCATGAGATTCCACCAGATGATCCCGGTGCGGCGCCATTTTCCGATCCGGTAGCGTTCGATGAAAAACTTTTTGGCTTCCGCCTGTGAGATCTGGCTTGCCTTGGCAAAGTCCGAAAGCGTGCAGGGGACGCTGTTTCCGAACAGATAGGTGACCTGATTGGCCATCAGCCGGATGCGGTAGAAGTATTCGGCTTTCGGATCGTTTTCCATCGAGCTTGCGTGCGCAATCCACATCCGGTTGTCCTCGATCCCCCGCCAGCCGTCGGAGTCCTTCACCGTCCACAGATATTCCGGCGGAATGTATTCTTTCAGCGAGGCGGGCGACGGGCAGCCGTGATAGCCGATCTCGGAGGCGAAATGCGCCGGATCGGTGCGGTAATATTCGCTCTTGAAATAGTCTCTCGGTCCCCAGACGTGGTATTCCGGCGTCGGCGCGTGCGTCCGATAGGCGGTCTCGTCATAGTAGGGAGAGGAGGGCAGATAGGGGCGCGTCGGATCGTGGATAAAGAGAATATTCGGAATCACCTCGCGGGTGAGGCGGTTTCTGTTCGGATCTCTCGGGATGCCGAACCACTCGGCGTAGGCAATGTCGTTCTCATTGTCGCCCGACCAGAGGACGATCGCGGGATGCTGCCGCAGCCGCTTGACGATGACCTCCGCCTCCTCTTTCATCCGGGCGAGGAAATCCTCGGTCTGCGGATAGATCGCGCACGCCATCATGAAGTCCTGCCAGACCATGATCCCGTTTTCGTCGCAGTAATCGTAGAGCTGATCGTCCTCGTAAACGCTTCCGCCCCAGATGCGGATGATATTGCATTTCGTGTCCGAAAGCATCGGCAGGATCTTCGGGATCCGCTCGGCGTCCCGCGAATGAAGCGCGTCCACCGGCACCCAGTTCGTTCCCATGCAGAAGATCGGCTTGCCGTTGACCTTCAGGAGAAATTCGCCCTCGCCCTTGTCGTTTGTGGTCGAGCTGCGGATCAGATCGATCATCCGCACGCCGAGCCGGCAGATATGCTCGTCCACCGCACGGCCGTCCTTATAAAGCGTCGCGCGGATCGAGTAAAGCTCCGGTTCTCCGGCGTTTTTCGGCCACCAGAGGCGCGGGTTATGCAGGGTGAATTTTACGCGTCCGCTCGAATGCCAGAGCCGAGCTTCCGTCTCAAAGCGCGAGTCCTTACATTCGCCCGAAATTTTCAGCGTGTAGCGGTCGGCCTCGTCGGCGGAAAGGACGGTATTGTAAAGAAAATGCAGCTGCGCCGCCCGGTGATCGGGAGACAACCCCATGGTGCAGGCGTAAAATTCGGCGATGCGGTCGGACTTACGGTCGATCAGGCGCACCGGCCGCCAGATCCCCGCCGAAACGATCCTCGGCATAATGTCCCAGCCGTAGGTGTGCATCGCCCGACGCAGGTACAGACCGGCGTAATTGTAGGGAAGCGCGGCGTCCGCCGCCGCGAGGGGATATTTCCTCGCCTCGATCACCGCCGGGATGATATGCACGACGAGGCGGTTGCGCCCGACCTTCAGCGCCCCCTTCGCCGGAATCTCGTGCGGGATCAGCATATTTTCGGTCCTGCCGATCGGGACGCCGTTCAGGGAAATATCGGCGATCGTATCGATCCCGTCAAAGACGAAAACCGGATCGGAAAGCTCCTCCGGGCAGTCGAATTCCTTGAGATAAAAGGCGTGCAGATATTCGCATTGCCGATCGTAGGCGTTGTCGGCGTAAAAGGGATCGTCGAGCCGCCCGGCGCGCATCAGGTCGAGTTCCAGATTGCCCGGAACGCAGGCGGGGATCTCCTCATAGCCGCGCCGGCGAAGCAGCGCGACGTCCTCCTCCGCGCCGTCGGCAAGATAGCGGTCGTTTTTGACGTAGATCAGGCTCCAATCGCTTCCGGTAAGATCGTATGTTTTCATGCCGTCTCCCTCTGTCTCCTTTTTGTCGTTCGGTTTTATAAAATGCAGACCAAAGATAAGACTATTATAAACGTTCTCTTGCGGCTTGTCAAGAGCGTCATGGAATATTTCAAACTGTTTTCCTGCCGAAATCTGCCGCTTTGTGCTATCATTTGTCTATCTTTTTGATAGAAAAAGAAAGAAAACTATTGACAAACAATAGAAAAATGCGTATAATAGAATCGGAAACAAAAAGGAGGAGCAGAGTATGGCTCAAACCAACGTGAATATCCGCATGGACGAGGCGACCAAGATCGCCTTCGATAAGTTTTGCGACGAGATCGGTCTCTCGGTCAGCGCGGCGTTCAATATCTTTGCCAAAACCGTCGTCCGTGAACAGCGCATTCCCTTTGATCTGACGACCGATACACCGAACGAGGAAACGCGGCGCGCTATTGAAAACGTGGAAAAGGGAAGAGAAATCAGTCGGGGCTTCCATTCTGTCGCAGAATTGATGGAGGACCTGTATGCTGACGATTAAATACGAGTCCACGTTCAAAAAAGATTTCAAGCGCATCATCCGGCGCGGATATGACGCGCGCCTTTTAGAACGCGTCATTCAGATTCTGGCTGACGGCGATCCTTTGCCCGAAAAATACAAGGATCACCGTTTGGTCGGGGATTATGCCGGATGCCGGGAATGTCATATCACACCGGATTGGCTCTTGGTCTATAAAATCGATAATGAGGAATTGATTTTGTATCTGACCCGAACGGGAACACACAGCGATCTCTTCTGAAATGGCATTCTTTTGAAGAACCGATTCCGGTATCTGGATGGATTGATATGATCTTTATCTGCCCGATTTGCAAACAAAAGTTAGAATTATTTGAGAACAAAATAGTGAAATGCCCCTCCGGGCACAGTTTTGACCGCGCGAAAGAGGGATACTATCCGCTTCTTTTGTCCTCCGGCGGAATGCACGGAGACAACGCGCAGATGGTCGAAGCCCGGCGCGCCTTTCTCTCCGCAGGCTTTTATGCGCCGCTCGCCCGGCGCGTGGCGGCGCTCGCGGCGGAGCTTCTCCCGCCCGGCGGGACCGTCCTTGACGCCGGATGCGGCGAGGGATACTATACCTCCGTGATCGCCGACGCGCTCGCCTCTGCCGGATCGTGCGGACAAGTCTGCGGTTTCGACATCTCGAAGGACGCCGTCCGCCGGGCGGCAAAGCGCGATCCACGGCTGCATCTCGCGGTCGCAGGCTCGTATCACATCCCGGTCGCCGACCGATCGGTCGATCTTCTGGTCGATCTCTTCTCGCCGCTTGCCGCGGAGGAATTTTGTCGCGTGCTGAAATCGCACGGCGTTTTCCTGATGGCGATCCCTGCCGAGGATCATCTCTTTGAGCTGAAAGCCGCCGTCTACGATACCCCCTACCGCAACAGCCCGAAAGATCCGGCTCTCCCCGGCTTCGATCGGCTCGCTACCGAGCGGCTGACCTTCCGTATGGATCTTTCCGACCGCGCCGCGGTCTCCGCGCTCTTCGGGATGACTCCCTACGCCTACCGTACCTCCGCCGAAGGCCGCGCGCGCGTCGCCGCTCTCGACCGCCTCTCGGTCACCGCCGATTTTCTCCTCTTCACCTATCGGCTTTCGATCTGAAAACGCCCCTGTCCGTGCAAGCGGCAGTGGTCCACCTTAAAGGAAAGGCATGGTCATTTCCATGAAACAAAAAAAACGCATCTTTCGCCGCCGCTTCGT
>CADBPA010000214.1 GCA_902796505.1 uncultured Ruminococcus sp. | reverse complement strand
CCGACCGGAACAAAAACGAAATTCGGAGGAATATTTTATGACCGAACGGGTGCGTAATTTTCTGGCGCTCCATCTGAGACGCGAATATCGCAAACAGCGCAGGGAGGTGAAGTTTGCCGCCGTCCGGACGGCGGATCGGTATCTGCGCACGGCGCTTGCCGTAAAGCAGCTTTGCGAGGCGGAGGACCTGCGGCTTTATCCGGACGATATTTTCGGATTCAACCATTCGACCTCGTCTTTTCCCGAGACGGATGAATTCCGCCCGACCAATTTCACGCCGGATTACCCCTTCGCGCTGAAAAACGGATTGTCCGGCATGATCGACGAGCTTTCCCGTCTGAAAGCCGAAAATCCCGGCAAAGAAGCCTTTTACGACGGCGCGATCGCGGGGATCTCGGCGCTTTGCGACCTCGCGCGCCGGCAGGAAGAGGAGGCGAGACGGCAGGGGAACGACTGTCTTGCCGACGGACTTTGCGCGATCCTTTCCCGTCCGCCGGAAAGTTATTACGAAGCGCTTCTGACGCAGCGCGCGGTGATCTATCTTCTGCGCGCCGGATGGATGGATCACGTCACGCTCGGTCGGTTCGACGTATATATGGAGCCGTTTTACCGCAACTCTCTTCGGGCGGGGATGACGAACGAGGAGCTTCTCGAACTGACCGAACTGTATTTTATTTCCCTGAATCTCGATACCGATCTGTATCGCGGCATACAGCAGGGAGACAATGGGCAGAGTCTCGTTCTCGGCGGCAGGACGAAAGAGTGCGAGGACGTTTTCTCCGATCTGAGCGAGGTCGTTCTGACGGCGAGCGAGGAACTCTGTCTCATCGATCCGAAGATCAATCTTCGCGTGGATCGCAACACTCCGCTTCAGCGCTTTGAGCGCGGCACGCGTCTGACCGCCAAAGGTCTCGGTTTTCCGCAATATTGCAACGACGACGTCGTGATCGACGGTCTGCTCGCTCTCGGATACGATTACGAGGACGCGGTGGATTATACCCTGGCGGCGTGCTGGGAGTTTATCGTACCGTACGTTTCTTATGACGTGGTCAATCTCCGCACGCTGAATTTTCCCGCCGCCGTCCGGGAGGCGACGGTCGGGCATCTCTGCGACTGCCGGAATTTCGAGGAATTTTATACGCTGGCGACAGCTGTCGTCGGAGAACAGTTTTTGCAGCACGTCCGCAGCGGTATGGAACTGATGCGCGGGGACGACCGGCCGGATCCTGTCGTCAGCGTTTTCATCCGCCCCTGCCGGGAGCGGGGACTCGACCGTACCGAAGGCGGCGCAAAATACAATCATTACGGGATCCACGGTCTGGGGATCGCTCCCGCCGTCGACGCGTTGGCGGCAATCAAAACCCGTGTTTTTGAAGAAAAGTCGATTTCTCCGGAGGAGCTGATCGCGGCGCTCGAGGCGAATTTTGAGGGATACGGAGCCCTCCGCTCGCTTCTTCTGACCGCACCGAAAATGGGGAATAACGAAGACGTTACCAACGAGATCGCCGTGCGGCTGATGAAGGATTACGCCCGGATGGTGAACGGTACGCCGAACGGAAAGCCGGGAGGGATCTGGCGCGCCGGGACCGGAGGCAGTATGGACTACGTATATATGGCGCGCGGCGTCGGTGCGACGGCGGACGGCAGACGGGCGGACGAACCCTATCCCTCCTCCTTTTCTCCCTCCCTCGGCGTCAAGGCAAACGGCCTGCTTTCGGTCGTCTCCTCTTTCACCAAGCCGGATCTCCGAAAAACGGTCAACGGCGGTCCTCTGACGGTCGAAATTCACGAGACGGTTTTCTCGCACCCGGACGGACTCGGCAAGGTCGCGCTTCTCGTGCAGAATTTTATCCGGATGGGCGGTCACCAGCTCCAGCTGAACGCCATTGCGCGCGAAAAATTGCTGGACGCGCAGGCGCATCCGGAGAAGTATCCCGATCTCATCGTACGCGTCTGGGGATGGAGCGGATATTTTAACGAACTCGATCTGTGCTTCCAGAACCAGATCATCTCCCGCACCGAATACGGAATATAGCCCCTCGCCGTCCGGAAAACGGTTTTTCCGCCGCGCGGCGTCGCGTCTTCGACTTTTTCAGAAGTCTGCTTCGGGCAACGAGCGCGAGGCAGGCTTTTTTGCCGTTCCCGACGCGCCGCGCAGGGGCGTGTGCGCGATATGGCTTTGCGCTTTCCCCGCAGTTTTCCGCCGGGCGGTGAGATTTTTGCCCGCCGCCGCATAAAATGGAGAGAATAGGGCGAAACTTCCGAAAAACGGAGGAGATCTGTATGGCGGAAAAGAGCGAAGGAAAACGAATCAAAATTTCCGGCGGCGCGCGGCGCGCGGCGGAAAAAATGACGCGGGAGAAAAAGATCCTGATCGTGGGAGGCGGCGTGGCCGGGCTGACCTGCGGGATCCTGCTCTGCCGTGCGGGGGTGCGCTGCGAGATCTACGAAAAGAATCTCTCGCCCGGCGGCAATCTGACCGGCTGGGCGCGCGAGGGCGTCTATATCGACAACTGTATTCATTGGCTGACCGGGACGCGCGAGGGGACGGCGCTCTATAAACTCTGGGAGGAATGCGGCGCGCTCGGCGGCTCGGTGCGGATCCTCAGGCGGCGCTCGCTCTATACCTCTTTCGGCGACACGGGGTACGGCTTCGGGCGGAATTCGATCTCGTTTTCGCGGGATCTTGACCGGGCGGAGGAGCAGATGATCGCGCTCTCCCCGGCGGACGAGGGCGGCGTGCGCAGGTTTTTCTCGGCGGCGCGGGCGGTGCGCCGCGCGGCAGGCGGATATTTTCCCGGAGGGAGGCTTGCCGAGGCGATCTCGGTGCTGCCTTACGCGAAAATTTCGCTCGGAGAATTGGCCGCCGGCTTTTCGCATCCGCTTCTGCGCGCGGCGTTCACCGACTTCATCCCCGGCGCGTACAACGCCGCGGGGCTTCTTCTGACCTACGGCAATTTTGCCGCCGGAAACGCCGATCTGCCCTATGACGGCAGTCTCGCCATGGCGCAGCGGATGGCGGCGCGCTTCCGCTCCTACGGCGGTATCCTGCATCCCGGCGCAAAGGTCACGGAGATCCTTCTGCGCGACGGAGAAGCGACGGGAATCCGGCTCTCGGACGGCGAGGAGGTTTCGGGCGACGGGGTGATCCTGACCTGCGATCCGACCGCGATCTTCGGCAGTCTTCTGCCGCAGGAGAGTATGCCGTCGCCGCTCGCGGAGATGTATCGCCGCCCGAAGGCCTACCCCGTGTGGTCGGCTCTGCAGTGCGCGCTCACCGTGCGCGGAGGAAATCTGCCCTTCGACGGCACCGTCGCCTTCCCGATCCGTCCGATGCGGATCGCCGGGGGAGAACGCACCCGTCTGACGCTGCGCGCGCCGGGGTTTCGGCCGCCGGAAGGGGGAGGCGCGCCCCTGATCGAATGTCTGCTCCCGATCGGCGGGGAGGAGGCGAGGGGGTGGATCCGCCGGCGCGCGGAAGATCCTGCGCGCTATCGCGCCGAAAAGCAGGAATTTGCCGAGGCGGTCGCCGCGCGGACGGAGGAGTTTTTCCCCTCGCTTGCCGGACGGATCTCGCCGCTCGACGCCTGGACGCCGGCGACCTACAAGCGGTATTTCGGCGCGGAGTCGGGGGCGTTCATGAGCTTTGCGCTCACCGGGGAGGATCCGCGGCGCACCCTGCTCGCGCTCGCCTTTGCCGACAGCGACCGCCGCACCACGCCGCGCGGACTCCGCCGTATTCGCCTCGCCGGACAGTGGATGCGTCTTCCGGGCGGTCTGCCGTCGGCGGCGGTCAGCGGCAAAAAAGCCGCTGAGTGGGCGATGAAGCTCTGACCGGGCGCGGATCGTCCGGCGTACCGCGCGAAAACGGCTGCCTTCGGGCGGCCGCTTTTCTTTTCGGAAAATTTCGCGCGAAAAAAGTCCGGGATATGCGAAATTGTCTTGGCAAACCATCTTGACAAATTCACGAAAGTGTGTTAAAATAGAATATCATCAAGTGATATAGCCCGGAATACGGTATGAAAGGATGGCAAATATGTTTATTGCGGTCATTGCGGACGATAACAAGAAAGAATTGATGGCGCAGTTCTGCATCGCGTATTGCGGGATCCTGAGCCGTCATCACCTTTGCGCCACGCAGGTGACCGGGAAATATATCTCGGACGCCACCGGCCTCGGCATCGAGACCTTCCTGCCCGGTCATGAGGGCGGCGCGGAGCAGATCTCCTCGCGCATCTGCTACAACGAGATCGACATCGTGTTCTATTTCCGCAGCACCGATCCGAGCCATATCGTCACCGAAGAGGAGAACAACCTTCTCCGTCTCTGCGATATTCACAACGTCCCGATCGCCACGAATATTGCGACCGCCGAGGTCCTCGTCAACGCGATCGACACCGGCGCGCTCGATTGGCGGGAGCTCGTCAACCCGAACAGCGAGTACAATCGCAAAAAACGCCGCGAAGGATGATATCGAAACCGCTCTGCCTGCGTTTGCGGCGGGGCTGTGGCTGTGCGTCAAGCACAGCCGTCTTTATTAAAGGGAAAAGGATAGAGCGGAGAGAGTGTGTGTATGACAGATCGGACTTGCCGCGCAGAGTTTCGGATCCATTCGGAGGTTACGGACGCCCACGGCGTCGCCGACCGGGAGATCCTCGACTTTCGCGCGGACGGCTACGTCCGTTCCGGGCAGGACGGCGCGGTCGTTTTTCATTATCACGAGGACGCCGGGGGGCAGAGGACGCGCTGCACCGTCACGGTGTTTGAAGACGGCGTGGTCACCGTTCTGCGCGAAGGCGCGGCAGAGGTGCGCTTCGTGTTCGAGCCGGGCGCGCGGTACGAGACGGTCTACAAGGCCGCGGGGTATTCCTTTGACGCCGAGGTCGAGACCGAAGAAACGAAATTCGAGAGGACCGAAACGGGGGGCAGCCTTGCGATCCGCTACCGGATGAAGATCGGGGGCGTGTCGCGTAAATACGACTTTTCGCTCGCCTGCTTTGCCGTCTGATCCCGAAGAAGGGAGACTCTATGGAGATCGCAAAATTCCGCGCTCTGCTGAAAGAGGGCAGGATCGCCGGCGCGTATCTTTTCGCCGGGGAAGAGGACTATCTCAAAAAATATTATATGAACGAACTTCGCCGCGCGGCGGAGGGAGACGAGGCGTTCGCGCTTTTCAACCGTGCGAGTTTCGACGGAGACGGGGTAGAGATCTCCGCGGTCGCCGAGGCGATCTGCTCGCCGCCGATGATGGCGGACTACAAATTCGTCGAGTGGAAGTATCCGGAGATCGACCGGATGCGCGAATCCGAGCGGGCGGCGTTTGCCGAACTCGGACGGCTGACGAAGGAACATCCCGAGACGGTGTTCGCCGTCTTCTGCGCGCCGGAGAGCTTCGATTGCGGCAGCGTCCGCCGCCCGAGCAAGCTCGCCAAAGAACTCGATCGGGACTTCTGCGTTCTGAATTTTGAAAAATCCACCGACGCGCAGCTGCTCTCCTGGCTCAAAAAGCATTTTGACGCCGAGGGGATCGAGGCCGGCGCGCAGGCGCTCTCCTTCCTGCTCTTCCGCGTCGGCCATTCGATGACGGTGCTTTCTTCGGAGGTCGAAAAACTGTCGGCGTACCTGAAAGCCAACGGCGTGACGGTGCTGACCGAAGAGGCGATCGCTACGGTCTCCGCCGCGACCGAGGAATACGACGGCTTCGCGCTCTCCAACGCCATTACCGAGAAAAACCGCGAAAAGGCGTTCGGCGCTCTGCACGATATGGAGATGCGCAAGGTCGATCCCGGAGCGGCGCTCGCGATGCTCTCGCGCAGTTTCGCCGATATTCTGACCGTCGCCTCGCTGCTCGCCGAGGGGATGGACGCCGCCGCCGTCGAGAGCTTTCTGCACTGGAATCCTTATAAAGTCAAGGTCACCATCGCCGCCGCGCGCCGTTTCGGCGCGGCGGCGTCCGCCGAGGCGCTCGCCGATCTGCGGGCTGCCGACGCCGCCTCAAAATCCGGCGGCTCCGCCGGCTATACGCCGCTCGAAATCTTTTTGGCAAAATACTTGTAAACCGCGAAAGGAAATAAAATATGAAAACAAAAGTTAGCATTATCCGGGTTTTGTGCCTGATCCTGATCCTCGCCGTCGTTTCTCCTCTGCTGATGGGATGCGGCGAATCGCTGAACAAAAACGGCACTTACGTCTTGATTACCTTCCAGGACTACGGCAGCATTCTGCTCTCGCTTTCGCCGGAGGACGCGCCGATCACCGTCGCGCACTTTCTCGCGCTCGTCAATGAGAAATTTTACGACGGACTGCCGATCATTCGCATTCAGGACGGCTTCGTCATTCAGGGCGGAGAGGACGCGTCAAAGACGGTCGAGCCGATCAAAGGCGAGTTTTACGCCAACGGCGTGAACAACCGCGTCTCGCACATCAAGGGCGTCATCTCGATGGCGCGCACCAGCGACTATAATTCCGCGACCTCGCAGTTCTTCCTCTGCCTCGACAACAGCTGCACCTATTCGCTCGACGGTCTTTACGCCGGATTCGGCTACACGATCGCCGGGATGGAAAACGTCGAAAAGCTGGTGGCGGCGTGCAAGCAGTACGGCTCCGGAAGCATGGGCTTCATCGAGGACGAGAGCAAGATGCCGATCATCAAATCGGCGCGGGTGCTGACGGTGAAAGAGGCGGAGACCTATTATAATCATCCGAAAAAACTCGCAAAGCTCAAGTAATTTCTCCGCAAAACGATCGCTTTCCGTATCCGTAGGCGCATCGCCGCCTTTGAACCCCGATCCAAACACGAAAGGAGAACCCCATGGCAACCTATTTTCCCGAACCCTCCCGCACCTTCAGCGAATATCTGCTGATCCCCGCCTACACCGACGAGAACTGTATCCCCGAAAACGTCAGCCTCCGCACGCCGCTGGTCAAATACCGCAAGGGCGAGGAGGAATGCCCGCTTTCGATGAATATTCCCCTGACCTCGGCGATCATGCAGTCGGTCTCGGACGATAAGCTGGCGATCGCGCTCGCCAAAGAGGGCGGCATCTCCTTCATTTACGGATCGCAGACGGTCGAAAATCAGGCGGCGATGGTCGCGCGCGTGAAGGCTTACAAAGCCGGCTTCGTCGTCAGCGACTCGAATCTCACGCCCGAAAACACGCTTGCCGACGTCTTAGCGCTCGTCCGGGAGAAGAAGCACTCGACCATGGCGGTCACCGACGACGGAACGGCAAACGGCGTCCTGCTCGGCGTGGTCACCGGCCGCGATTACCGCGTCAGCCGGATGGCGGAGACCGAGAAGGTCAAGGATTTCATGACGCCGCGCAAACAGCTCGTCACCGCCCGGGAGGGCATCACGCTCAAGGAGGCGAACGACGTCATCTGGGAGCATAAACTCAACTCGCTTCCCATCCTCGACGGGGACGGCAGGCTCCGCTATTTCGTCTTCCGCAAGGACTACGATCAGCATAAAGAAAACCCGAACGAACTGCTCGATCAGCATAAGCGATACGTCGTCGGCGCCGGCATCAACACCCGCGATTACGAAACACGGGTGCCGGCTCTGGTCGAAGCCGGGGCGGACGTGCTCTGCATCGACGCCTCCGAGGGCTTCACGATCTGGCAGAAGCGGACGCTCGATTTCATCCGCAGCCGCTACGGCGACAAGGTGAAGGTCGGCGCCGGAAACGTCGTGGACCGGGAGGGCTTCCTCTTCCTTGCGAGAGCCGGGGCGGATTTCGTCAAGATCGGTATCGGCGGCGGCTCGATCTGCATCACGAGAGAGCAGAAGGGCATCGGGCGCGGACAGGCGAGCGCGGTCATCGAGGTCGCGGCGGCGAGAGACGAATACTATCGGGAGACCGGCATCTACGTTCCGATCTGCTCGGACGGCGGCATCGTCCACGATTATCATATGACGCTCGCGCTGGCGATGGGCGCGGATTTTCTGATGCTCGGCAGATATTTCGCCCGCTTTGACGAAAGCCCCACGCAGAAATTGATGATCAATGGCAGTTACGTCAAGGAGTACTGGGGCGAAGGCTCCAACCGCGCGCGCAATTGGCAGCGGTACGACCTCGGCGGCAAGTCCGGGCTCGGATTCGAGGAGGGCGTGGATTCCTACGTCACCTACGCCGGCTCGCTGCACGACAACGTGGAGAAGTCGCTCTATAAAGTCCGCTCGACGATGTGCAACTGCGGCTCGGTCAGCATTCCCGAATTGCAGGAGAAGGCGAAGATCACCCTCGTCTCGGCGACCGGGATCATCGAGGGCGGCTATCACGACGTCATGCTCAAAAACAACCCCGCGCTTCATTAAAGAAAGAAGGCTTCTATGAACAGTTTGTACATTCCCGAAGGCTATACGCAGAAACTCGACGTCTACCGCACGCAGAAGGCGATCTCCTTCATCAAGCGCACCTTTCAGGACCGGCTTGCGAAGGCGCTGAATCTCAAGCGCGTTTCGGCTCCGCTCTTCGTGCGCGAAAGCTCCGGCCTCAACGACAACCTGAACGGCTACGAGCGCCCGGTCTCCTTTGACATCCCCGCCGTCGGCGAGGAGGGGCAGGTCGTCCATTCGCTGGCGAAATGGAAGCGGCTCGCGCTGAAAGAGTATCATTTCTACGTCGGCAACGGCCTCTATACCGATATGAACGCCATCCGGCGCGACGAGGAGCTGGA
This sequence comes from uncultured Ruminococcus sp., assembly GCA_902796505.1. Taxonomy (GTDB): domain Bacteria; phylum Bacillota; class Clostridia; order Oscillospirales; family CAG-272; genus UBA1740. The sequence goes on along the minus strand of CADBPA010000214.1, from coordinate 2,627 downwards.
CAACATTCATTCGATCTACGTGGACCAATGGGACTGGGAGTAGGTCATCACGCGCGAGGACCGCACCGAGCAGACGCTGATCGACACGGTGAAGGCGATCGTCGGAGTCATCTGCGATACGAACGATCTCTTCCGGGTGGATTTCCCGGAGGTGGGGCGGAATCTCTGCCGCGAGGTCTCGGTCATCACCACCGAGGAGCTTCTGCAAAAATATCCCGGCATGAGCGCGAAGGAGCGCGAGAACGCCTATCTCAAGGAACATAAGACCGCCCTCATTATGAAGATCGGCGGAAAGCTCTCGAACGGCGAGCCGCACGACGGCCGCGCCCCCGACTACGACGACTGGGAGCTCAACGGCGACATTCTCTTCTACAACGAAGTCCTCGGCCGCGCCTTCGAGATCTCTTCGATGGGCATCCGGGTGGACGAGGAATCGCTCGCAAGGCAGCTGAAGCTTGCCGGGTGCGAGGACAGAAGAGAACTGCCCTTCCATAAGATGCTCCTTGCGGGAGAACTGCCGCTGACGATCGGCGGAGGCATCGGGCAATCGAGGCTTTGTATGCTCCTGATGGGCTGCGCGCACATCGGCGAGGTGCAGGCGAGCATCTGGGATAAGGACACGCTCGAAGGCTGCAAAGCCGCCGGCATCCGTCTGCTCTGATCCCACCGGAGAAAACGAAAGATCCCGCGCTTGACATCGGCGCGGGATCTGTGCTATAATAAAGAAAAAGCGAAAACGAAAGGAGGCGGCGTATGTTTCTTTCCCGATATGAGAGCGAGAGGGACGAACCCGGCTCCTTTTTATGCAACCGTCAGGCGTACGGAGCGAACAATCGCCGCCTGCATCTGCCGCATTTTCACAACGCGGTGGAGATCGCGGTCGGTATCCGGGGCGAGAGCGAGGTATTGATCGGGGGCGAAAGCTACCGTCTGCGGGAAAATACCGTCCTCTTCATCGACAGCTTCATTCCGCATAAGTACAATTATTCGGAGGGGACCGAACGCTACGTGCTCCTGCTCGGCCCGGATCTTTTCACCGAGGAAAACGGTTTCGCCTCGCTCACCTACCCGGTCTGCTCGGAGGGCGGCGAGGTCTACGCGAAGATGCGCGCCCTGCTCGATTTCGCGCAGGCGAATTTTCCCTGCGACGCTTTTCCGTATGACGTCGAGCGCAGACCCTTGCGGGATCTGCCCGCCTTCCGTTCCGGGATCGCCGACCTTTGCGGGACGATCCTGCAACAGACGCTTCCGTCCTCTCCGAAGGAGACGCTTTTTTCGGCGGACGACGAGATGCTCGACCTCATCCGCTATATCGGCGTGCATTCGGCGGAGGATCTTTCGATTGCTTCGCTGGCGAAAAAATTCGGCTGGTCTCCGAATTATCTTTCGCACCGGTTCAACGCCGTGATGGGCGTCGGTTTCCGGGAATATCTGAATTTCTGCCGCGCGGCGCACTACTATCATTTGAAGAGATTTTCTCCGGAGATCACGGTCGGCGAGGCGGTGAGCGCCTGCGGCTTCGGAAGCGCGAAGACCTTTTACCGCGCGATCAAAAAATACGTTCCGTGATCCGGCGAGAAGGGAGATAAGCGATGCTTTCCTCATGGTATGAAAAGGAAGTGGACGCCGAAGGGTATCTGCTGTTCTGCAAGCGCGTCGTGTATCAGGGATGGGATCCGGTGAAGCCGCTTCCGCATTTTCACAACGGCGTGCAGTTTGCCGTCGGTCTGCGCGGAGAATTTGATCTTTCGATCAACGGCACGCACTACACCGTCCGCGAGGGCGATATCTGCTTTATGAACACCTTCGATCTGAAGCAGTACCATTTCCCGAACGGCACCGAGTGCTATATCGTGCTGATCAGTTCGAGCTATTTCAATTCGGTCAACGGCCTTGCCGACCTCGCCTTTCCGCCCTATATGCCGAAGTGCGAAGCCTACGAAAAGATACGCGAATATCTCGACTATATGCATAACGTCTGGGACGAAAATTCGCTCCTGCTCAAAACCGCCTTCGCCGATATGTTCATCTGGCTGATGAAAAAATACTACCCGGTCATCCCGAAAAAACCGATCGACCGGCAGTACGAAGCCCCTCTGCAAGCCATCCGCTATATCAGCGAGCATTACGCCGAGGACCTGCGCGCCGAGGAGGTCGCGCGCGTGTTCGGCTATTCGCCGAACTATTTTTCGCACCTCTTCCATAGCTTCACCGGCATGCACTTCCGCGAGTATCTGAACGGCTACCGCATCGTCGAGTACCACAAACTCCGCAAGGAGCGCCCCGACCTTCCGGTCTCCGCCGCGGCGCAGCTGTGCGGCTTTTCCAGCATGAATTCCTTCTACCGGGCGAAAAACGCCGCCGGCGATCCCTCGGAACTGACCATCGTATAACCCCGAAAAGCGCGGCATTCCGCGCTTTTTTTGACGAAGGAAGCCCGCAAAGTAGCCTTGTTTCTGCAATTGCCCGGCTGATCGCCGCTCTCCTTCACCCGCTTGCGCGGGAGCTCCCTCCCGGAGGGAGCCTTACTCTGCCAAACGAAGGCGGCAACCTTGCGTAACACCTCATCCACCGCAAGCGGTCCCCCTTCCCCCAAGCGGGGAAGGCGACAGAAGCACGCCTCCGGT
>CADBPA010000213.1 GCA_902796505.1 uncultured Ruminococcus sp. | reverse complement strand
GCCCTGCTCTTTTGCGTGCCGCGCCGTCAGAAGCGCGCCGCTGTGCGAGCCGCCCTCTACAACGATCACGGCGTGGGAGATCCCGCTGATCAGGCGGTTGCGGACGGGAAAATGCGATCCGATCGGACGGGTGCCCGGCGAATACTCGGTAAAAATACAGCCGCGCTTCACGATCTCCCGCGCAAGCGTCAGATGAACTTCGGGATAGCAAATATCGATGCCGCAGCCGAGAAAAGCGACCGTCGGCTTCTCGCAGGAAAGCGCGCCAGCCATGGCAACGCCGTCGATCCCGATCGCCATTCCGGATACCACGGTGGTTCCGGCAAGCGCGAGGTCGTGCCCGGTAGAGAACGCGACTTTTCTGCCGTAGGAGGACAGAGCGCGCGTTCCGACGACGGCAACGTAAAGCCCGGAAGAAAAATCCGGAAGAACGCCGCGGTAATAGAGGAGGACCGGAGGATTTTTGATCTTGCGGAGCGCATCGGGAAACCGCTCGTCCGCATAGGTCAGAAGCCCGACGTGGCGCGTCAGGCAAAAATCGTATATTTTCTCCGCCTCGGTCAGATCCTTTTTGCAGATCGCCCCCGCGTCGTGATCCGATTCGATGTGCTCGGAGAGAAATTTGTTATCGGCGGCAAAGACCTCCTCCGGCGTGCGGAATCGCTTGAGGAGCGACGCGAAGGTCTTATTTCCCGGCGTGCAGCAAAGAGAAAGCCAGATCCAATATACCATACTGTCCATAGGGTAACTCCATTCCGATCATCCTTGAGATTGTTCCCACATAAAAATTGCGGCTGCCACCGCGGCGTTCAGCGATTCGGTTTTCGGAGAAATCGGAAGAAAGACCGATCTATCCGCAAGCGCGGAAGCCTCGGCGGGGATCCCGTGCCCCTCGTTTCCGATCATCACGACGTCGAGCCGCGAAAGCCCGGCTTCGGCGATCGATACGGCGCCGGGGCGAAGCTCGGCGCAAAGCACCCGCCTCCCTGCCGCGGAAAGCGCGCGGATGATCGACTGCGCGTCCGGCAGGACCGTCGCTTTCACGCGGAAAAGACTTCCCATCGCGGAACGAACGGTTTTCGGGTGATAAAGATCGGCGCAGTCCTGCGTGAGGATCAGATGATCCACGCCGAAGGCGACCGCCGAACGGATGACCGATCCGAGATTGCCGGGATCGCGCAGCGAACAGAGCGCGAGCGCGCGATCGCCGCCAAGCCGCTGTGCAAAGCGGAGCGCGGCAGGCTCTGCAATTTTTTCATCCTTATATATTATATCAAATGTTTGAAAAAAGTCAAGATATTTTAAGACACAAATCACGCCTTGCGGCGAATTTTCCGTAGAAATTTTTTCAAAAGCCTCTTTTCCGACCGAAAAAACGCGGGTATCGCGCGTCATAGGATCTTCGAGGTAGGGAGAAAGCCGCTCCCGGATCTGCGGAAAGCGATCTTCACGGATCAGAACGGCGTCCACCGAAAGTCCGGAGGAAAAGGCTTCAAAGGTCAGTTTCTCCCCTTCCGCGAGAAAGCGTTTTTCCTCGTCGCGCGCTTTCTTCTGCGAAAGCGAAGCCGCCCATTTGACCGTCGGATTCTGCCGGCTGCGGATGGTCTCTTCCACGAATTTCATTTCTCTTGTCCTTTCTTCTGCTTTATTTTTTCCAACGCTTTTAACAAAATTCCCGATTCACCCATAGAGGCAAATCGGGAATTTGCGATCTGACAGATCAAATTGTTCGGATCACAGAGCAGCCTTTGCTTTTTCGCAGAGAGAAGCGAAAGCTTCCTTGTCTGCGACTGCGATCTCGGAGAGCATCTTGCGGTTCAGCTCGATGCCGGCGACCTTGAGGCCGTGCATCAGCGTCGAATAGTTCATACCGTTGACCTTCGCCTGAGCGGAGATTCTCGCGATCCAGAGTTTGCGGAAATCTCTCTTCTTCAGCTTACGGCCGATAAACGCGTAGTTGCCGCTCTTGAGAACGGCCTGCTTCGCCATCTTAAAGTGCTTGGATTTCGAGCCCCAGTAACCTTTTGCGGCCTTGAGGATACTCTTTCTTCTTTTGCGCGTCATCATCGCGCCCTTAACTCTTGCCATTGTATCTTATCCTCCGATTTCTGACTTCGATCACTTCGTGATCAGTTTTCTGTAAGTGGGTGCGAATGCCTCGCTCAGGATGGCGCCCTTGCGCAGATTTCTCTTGCGCTTCTGGGTCTTGATGCCCAGCTTATGACGATGATTGTTGTGATTCATTTTCACTTTGCCGCTTCCGGTAAGCGTGAATCTCTTGGAAGACGCGCTATGCGTTTTCAGTTTTCCCATTTTGTGCTTCTCCTTCTTATTACAGATTGCGGGAAGGGATCCCGCTCGATTTATATAAATCCAAAGAATTTATAACGATTTTACTTTTTCTCCGGTTTCAGCGGAGAAACGACGACCGACATATATCTGCCGTCGAGGACCGGTTTCTTCTCTGCCGCTCCGCATTCCGCGCAGGCGGAAACGAAGTTATCGATCACTTCCCGGCCAAGCTCCATATGCGACATTTCTCTTCCCTTGAAGCGGACGACAGCCTTGACCTTGTTGCCTTCCGAAAGGAAACGCTTCGCCTGATTCACACGCGTCTCAAAATCATGCTGCTCGATGCGGCAGGAGAGCTGGACCTCCTTGACTTTGACGATCACCTGCTTCTTCTTTGCCTCTTTTTCGCGCTTATCCCGCTCAAAGCAGAATTTTCCGTAATCGATCGCGCGGCAAACGGGGGGCTGCGCCGTCGGAACGATCAGAACGAGATCCACGCCGTTCTTTTCGGCATACGCGATCGCGTCCGCGATCTTCATGATACCCGGCTGGGCGTCATTCGGACCGACGACTCTGACTTCAGGGGCTTTGATCTCCTCGTTGATCGGAAGATCCTTTGCGTTTTTGCTCGTAGAAATAGCCTTGTACCTCCAGAAAAAATTCCGAAATGAAACAAAAAAGCATACGAAAAACCTTTTCCGTATGCACGCCGGGTGACGAAACATATTGACCGTACGCGCCGGGCGGCACGGTGAGAAAAGATTTCTGCTTGTTTTGGAGCCTTTCGCTCTTACTCTGCTATTATAGCATTCCGATTCCGGTTTGTCAATACCTTTTGAAAAAAATATCGAAATTTTTTTGAAAATTATTTTTGCAAAAGGGTGGATTTTTATTTTATAATATGTTATAATAGAATGAATTGATATGCTCTGTGCGTATTTCAGTAATCTAAATGGAAACGGAAACCAAAAAATGATTGATCATAACGATAAAAATACAGACGTCCTCCCCGACGCGGAGAAACCGGCGGAGGAAACGAAAAACCGCCTCCCGATCCTTCCGCTGCGCGGCGTGGTCGCTTTCCCGCAGGTGCAGCTGAATCTCGATCTGGTCCGGCCGATCTGCCTGAAAGCCTTTACCGCCTCCGCAACGATATACGACGCGAAGATCCTTCTCGTTGCGCAAAGAGACTCCGGAAGCGAACTGCCGACCGGCGAGCGCGCCCTCTACCGGATGGGAACGCTGGCGAAGATCAAGCACGTCGTCAAGAATCCTCAGGGAAATCTCTCGGTCGTGTTCGAGGGCGAGAGCCGCGTGAAGATCGAGGCGCCGCGTATGACGGACGGATACCTCACCGCCGAATATCAGATCAAGGAGGATCTGACCGACCTTGACAGTATGACCGAGGCGAGCCGCGCCGCCGTTGCGGAGATCACCGCCGCCCTGGCGGAACTTCCCCGCATTCATCCCTCCTTCACCGAAGAACTCTATCACGCCGCAAGCGCTCTGACCGATCCGGGGCATTTTGCCGACTTTGTGGCGTCCTCCGCGCTGATCGATCCGCACAACAAGCAGACGATTCTCGAAGCGCTCCGCCCGTTCAAGCGCCTGCAGGCGCTCGCCGTTCATCTGGAAGAAGAACGCGTTCTGCTCGAATGCGAAAGCCGCATCCAGCAGGAAGTGCGCGAAAAGGTCGACCGCAATCAGAAGGAATTCTTCCTGCGCGAACAGATGCGCGCCATTCAAGCCGAGCTCGGCGAGGAAGAGGACGACGAGATCCGAGAGTACGACGAAAAGATCGCAAAAGCGAATCTGCCGAAAGAAGTCCGCGAGAAGCTCGAAAAAGAGGTCAACAAGCTCGCCAAGACGCCCTTCGGTGCGGCGGAAGGAACGGTCATCCGCTCCTATCTCGACACCTGTCTGGACTTTCCCTTTGGGAAACGCACGTCCGAATCGCCGACCGTCGCCGGCGCAAAAAAGATCCTCGACGCCGATCACGACGGGCTGGACAAAGTGAAGGAACGCATTCTCGAATTCGTCGCCGTCCGGCAGTTCTCCGATCAAGTCAAGAACCAGACGCTCTGCCTCGTCGGCCCTCCGGGCGTCGGCAAGACATCGGTCGCCATTTCCATCGCGCGTGCGCTTCACCGCAAGTACGCGAGAGTCTCCCTCGGCGGTATGCACGACGAAGCCGAGATCCGCGGGCACAGAAAGACCTACGTCGGCGCCATGCCCGGCCGGGTGATCAACGCGCTGATCGAAGCGAAGGTCGAAAATCCCGTCATCATTTTCGACGAGATCGACAAGCTCGCCAACGATTTCCGCGGCGATCCCACCTCGGCTCTGCTCGAAGTCCTCGACCCGGAGCAGAACAAGGAATTCCGCGACAATTTCATGGAGCTTCCGATCGATCTTTCGGACTGCCTCTTCATTGCGACGGCGAACTCCTACGACCGCATCCCCCTGCCGCTGCTCGACCGTATGGAGGTGATCGAACTCGACACCTATACCGATTCGGAAAAACTCTCCATTGCGAAAAACCATCTGATCGGCAAACAGCTGCAGAAAAACGGAATGAACAAGCGCCGCTTCCGCATGACCGACGACGGTATTCTCGCGCTGATCAAGCAATACACCCGCGAGGCGGGCGTCCGTAATCTCGAACGCGAGATCTCTTCGCTGATCCGCAAGGCGGCGAAAAGAATCGCCGAAAGCGACGGTGCGATCAAATCGGTCACGATCACCGAAAAGAATCTCGTCGATTTCCTCGGCAAGCCGAAGGTGCTTCCCGAAAGCATCGAGGAAGAAAACCGCGTCGGCATCGTCAACGGTCTTGCCTATACGCAGACCGGAGGGGATCTGCTGAAGGTCGAAGTCGCCGTCATGGAAGGCTCCGGCAAGATCGAGCTGACCGGCTCGCTCGGCGACGTGATGAAGGAATCCGCGCATATCGCAAACTCCTTCGTCCGCACGATCGCGCAGGATTATCATATCGACGGAGAATACTATAAAAAGAAGGATCTGCACATCCACTTCCCGGAGGGCGCCGTTCCGAAAGACGGACCTTCCGCCGGCGTCACGATGGTGACGGCGATCGTCTCCGCGCTCAGCAACACCCCCGTCAGGCGCGACGTGGCGATGACCGGAGAGATCACCCTGCGCGGAAAGGTGCTTCCGATCGGCGGACTGCGCGAAAAAACGCTCGCCGCTTATCGCGCCGGCGTCAAAACCGTACTGATCCCCGAAGAGAATCTGCGCGACCTCGACGAGATCGATTCGGAAGCCAAGGCGCATCTCGAATTCATTCCCTGCAAGACCGCCGGCGACGTGCTTCGCTCGGCTCTCGCCCGGAACAATTGATCGAAAAGGACGATTATGAAATATAATATCAACAACGCCGGTCTTTCCCTGACGGTCGGGAATTCGTCTCAGTTTCCGCGCGATCCGCGCCCGCAGATCGCGCTCTCCGGCCGCTCGAACGTCGGAAAAAGTTCGCTGATCAACACCCTTCTCGGCAGAAAATCTCTGGCGCGCACCTCCTCCTCCCCCGGAAAGACGGTCACGATCAACTATTACGGCGTCGACCGAAAGTTCTTTCTTGTAGACCTGCCGGGGTACGGATACGCCAAGCGCTCGAAGGATTTCAAAAAGGTATGGAGCTCGCTGACAGAGGACTATTTTCTCAAAAATCCGTCGGCGGACGCCGTCCGCCTCACGCTCCAGCTGATCGACGTCCGCACCGGGCCGACCGAGGACGACGTGCTGATGATCAATTTCCTGATCGAACGCAAAATTCCCTTCGCCGTCGTTGCGACCAAGGCGGACAAACTCTCGAAGACCGCGCTTGCCGAAGCCGTCCGCGGGATCGAAGACGGCGTTTTCGGCGGAAGCGGCATCCGCGTGATCCCCTTCTCTGCGATCTCGCGCGAGGGCAAAGATACCGTCTGGGCGCAGATCGACGAGGTGTTATAAAAGGAGAACCTTATGGCCGTAAATTATCTGCTCAGCGCGATCGCGGCGCTGATCATTCTCACCGTACACGAATACGCCCACGGCTTCGTCGCTTATAAACTCGGCGACGACACCGCGAAAAATATGGGGCGGCTTTCGCTCAACCCGATCCGTCATCTCGATCCGGTCGGCGCGCTCTGCATGGTGCTGTTCCACTTCGGATGGGCAAAACCGGTCCCGATCAATCCGAGAAATTTCAAGCATCCGAAGCGGGATTTCGCCCTGACGGCGCTCGCCGGGCCGCTCTCCAATCTGATCATGTCCTTTTTCGGAGGATGTTTCTTCCTTCTTTTTTATGAGGGGCTGACGAAAATGCAGGATCCGCCCGCCGTCAGTTACTATTTTTCGCTCTTTCTCTATATCTTCCACCTCTCGAATCTCGGCATCGCCCTCTTCAACCTGATCCCGGTGCCGCCGCTCGACGGATCGCGCGTTCTCGGCGCGATTCTTCCCGACCGGACTTATTTTTCGATCATGCGATACGAGAGGATCATCTACTTTGTCTTTATCGGATGGCTTCTCCTCGGAAGCGCCGTCTCGCGGTATCTTCTGTCGATCCCTGCGGTCTCGGAAAACCCGGTGCTTTCGGTTCTGGTTTCCATCCTCTCGATCTCGGATCTTCTCTCGGACGCGATCGAATGGCTCTCCGGCAAGATCCTTACCTTCTGGGAGCTGATCCTTTTCCGGAGAATCGCCTGACATTTTATTCAAGGAGACGTTTATGCCGCAGATAACCTACCGGCTGGATCAATTTGAAGGTCCTCTGGATCTTCTTCTGACGCTGATCAGCAAGAACAAGGTCAGCATTACCGATATTCCGATCGTGATGATCTGCGATCAGTATATGGAATATATCACCGAGGCGCAGCGCATGGACCTTGAGATCGCCAGCGAATTCATCGTGATGGCGACCGACCTGATGGTGATCAAAAGCAAGATGCTTCTTCCGCACGAGGAAGGGACCGAAAACGATCCCAGAAGAAGCATTCAGGACGCGCTTCTTCTCTATCAGAAAGCAAAGCTCGCGGCGAGCAGGATGCGCCCGCTTTACGAAGAGTACTCCGGGCGTTTCGTCAAAGGGACCGACGAGGTTCCCCCGGAAAAGGGGCTTCCCCTGAATCTCGACCCGGATCTGCTCATCAAAGCGCTGAACAGCGTGATGCGCCGCATCAAAGTCTCGGAATCCGAGCGCAAGCCGCAGGACCTCGTCAATCCGCTGATCAAGCACCACGTCGTATCGGTCGAGGAAAAGATCGAGCAGATGTGCGAAATGATGGAGGACAACGAGGAGGTCTCGCTCTTCTTCCTGCTGAAGGATTCCGAGAGCCGCGCCGAGATCGTCGCGCGCTTCATGGGCGTGCTCGAAATGATCAAGGTGCAGCGCGTCTTCATCACCTCGGTACGCGAGATCGAAGAAGGCGTTTACGAATACGAAACGAACGGCCCGGAGCTGATGCTGAAACTCAACCCGGATTACGTTCCGACGACCGATCTCGAAAGCGAATTTGACGTGCCGGTCGTCACCGACGGCGAAAACGAAACCGAAACGAAATAAAGGATCACCGATATGACAGAAGAAATGATGACTCAGGATCTCCCCGAAGAGGGTTCGGAGGAGAGAGAGATCGTATTTGAGGAAGCGCTGGAAGCGGTACTTTTCGCCGCAGGGCATCCCGTATCCTACGCAACGCTCGCGCGCGTTTTCGGAATGACGCCGGGAAAGGTCAAGGACCGCGCGTTCAATTATTCGCTCAAATACAACGACAGCGAACTGCAGCGCGGCGTGATCCTGCTCTGCTACGACGATTCCTGCCAGCTCTGCACGAAGCAGGACTACCTTCCCGAGATCCGCGAGGCGCTCGGCATCAAAAAGAGCGGCAGCCTTTCGACCTCCTCAATGGAGGCGCTTGCGATCGTCGCCTACAACCAGCCCGTCACGAGATTTTTCGTGGATACCCTCCGCAGCGCGGATTCGTCCTACGCCATGAACAACCTGATCGACCGCGGACTGATCGAGTCCAAAGGCAGGCTGGACGTTCCGGGGCGGCCGATGGTGTTCGGCACGACGGCGGATTTCCTTCGCTCCTTCGGGCTTCCCTCGATCGCCGCTCTGCCGAAGGAATCGGACGAGCTGATGCAGATGTTCGATAAGGCGCGCGAGGCGGAAGAAAAGAAAACCGCCGAAGCCGAAATCGAGCAGGGCGATCAGATCACGATGGAAGCGTCCGCGCTGGAAACGGCGGAAGAGGTGGGATCCGAACTCACCCCCAAAGCCGAAACTCCCGCCGAAGCACCTGCCGAGCCGGAATTTGAAGAGCCGTCGGCGGACGATACGCAGTTTGACGATTAAGACGGACTGTCGAACAAACCTATACATATTTATGAAGAAAACGGCGCATACTGACCTTGTATGATAAAAGGAAGGAGCGCCGCCCATGCAGACGATTCCCCTGTTTCTCACCGCAGCCGCGCTTCTGATCCTTTTTCTGATCGGGCGCGTTTCGCTCCGGATCGTCATCGCCGAAGAAAAAACGCTGGAGATCCGCTACGCCTTTCTCGTCTTTTTCATTCCTTTAAAAAAGAAGAAAAGATCGCCGGAAAAGCGGAATATGCCGAAAAGAGATTCGCCCTTTGCGGTGCAGGATCTCTTCTTCCCGGCGATCACCGCGCTGCGCGATCTGCTTTCGCACAGCGATCTTTCGATCGCTTCTTTGGATCTTTCCGCGCTGATCCCGGAGGGACTTCCTCCGTATGAGCGGGCGATCCGCTATCAGAAAATGCGCGCCACGGCGGCGGCGCTGATCGGTTTTTCTTCGCTCTTTACGGCGAGCCTTGCTCTCGACGCACGGAACGAAGAACCTTCCGGGCAGACTCCCGCCGCGCTGGATCTTACCGTCTCGTTTCTTCTCTTCTCCGCCTTTGCCTCCCTGTTCGTCTTTTTGACCGAATACCTGAAAACGAGAGGAAAAAGGAGGAGAAAACAACGTGAATTCGGAAGAACAAAACCGGAATATGCAGCAGATCCTTGATGCGTCGCTGACCGGGATCCGGGAATTTTCTTCGGTGCAGAATTCCTTCGGCCAGCCGATCGTCACTCCGAGCGGCATGACGGTCATTCCGGTCTCGCGCATTTCCATCGGATTTGCGACCGGCGGGATCGGGATGCCGAAGAGAAAGATCGCCGCGGACGCGGACGGATTCGGCGGAGGCGGAGGAAGCGGCGTTTCGGTCACGCCGATCGCCTATCTTACGGTATCGAGCGATCAGAACGTGCGGCTGATTCCGGTCTCGGATCCGGGATCCGCAACGACCGAGCGCGTCATCGATCTGATCGAACACGCCCCGCAGATCGGGGAAAAACTGAAAAAAACCTTTTTCGGATGATTTTACCGACGGTATCACCCCGTCATCCGGGAATAGATCTCCGCAAAATGCCGAATACTACGGCAGGAGGTGTATTCCCATGTTAAAAAACAACCGCGATCGCCTGCTGACGGCGATTCTGCTTCTTGCGCTCTGTATGGCGCTCTTCGCCACCACGGTCTCCGCGTTCGGCGAGGACGGAAGTTTTCTTTCGGTCAGCGCGCGTGCGGCGGCGCTCTATGAGCCGGAAACCGACTCTTTTCTGCTGCGCAAGAATGCCGATCTTCGCCTGCCGATGGCGAGTACCACAAAGATCATGACGGCGCTTGTCGCCATCCGGGAGGGCGATCCCGACCGGGTGGTGACGGTCGATCCGCGCGCCGTCGGCGTGGAAGGCTCTTCGCTGTATCTCGAAGCCGGAGAACGGCTGACGATGCGCGAACTCCTCTACGGTCTGCTTCTCCGCAGTGCGAACGACGCGGCGGAGGCGATCGCCTACGAGCTTTGCGGCGGGATCGAGCAATTTGCCGAGCGGATGAACGACCTTGCAGCCGGGATCGGCGCCGCCGACACGCATTTTGAAAATCCGCACGGTCTCGACGCCGAGGAGCATTTCACGACCGCCGGGGATCTTGCGAGGATCGCCGCGTGCGCGCTGGAAGAGCCTCTCTTTCGTGAGATCGTCTCGACGAAGCAGATCCGCATCGAAAACGGAGATCACCTCGTCCGGCTGCTGAAAAACCACAACAAAATGCTCTCGCTTTACGACGGCTGCATCGGCGTGAAGACCGGATATACGAAGCGCAGCGGCCGCTGCCTCGTCTCCGCCGCCGAAAAGGAAGGACTGCGGATGATCGCCGTCACGCTGGACGCGCCGGACGATTGGAGCGATCACGCGGCGCTGCTCGATCTCGGCTACTCGAAACTTCACAAATACGCGCTCGCGGACGCCGGGGACTTCCGTTATGAGATCCCGGTGACGGGCGGAGACGCCGAAAAAGTCATTCTCGAAAACCGCGAACCGTTTTCCGTGATCGCCGACAAGAGCGATCATCTTTTCACAAACGACGTTCATCTCTCGCGCTATTTTTCCGCTCCGATCGCGGAGGGGGAAAGGCTCGGCGAGGTGGTTTTCTATCAGGACGGCAGGGAGATCGGCAGGATTCCGCTGTACGCGCAAAACGCGGTAAACGAACCGAAAAAGAAAGGGTTTTTCTCTTTCTTCCGAAAATAAATTCAGCTTCTATAAGGACATTCTCATGGGGAAAATCAGATTGCAGAAATTCGTTGCGGACGCGGGCTTGATGTCCCGCAGAGCCGCGGAAGCCGAGATCGAAAAGGGCAACTTTGCGATCAACGGTCATATGGCGACGATCGGCGACAAGGTCGATCCGAAAAATGACGCCGTCACCTACCGCGGCGAGCGGATCCGCTCGGAGAAGCGGGAATACACCTATATCATGATGAACAAACCGCGCGGCTATCTCTGCTCCACGTCGGACGACCGGGGCAGAAAATGCGTGACCGATCTTCTGGACGGCGTGGACGCGCGCGTTTATCCGGTCGGGCGGCTGGATCTCATCTCGGAAGGCATCCTTCTCCTGACCGACGACGGAGAACTGAAAAACCGCCTGACGCACCCTTCCACGAGCCTGCCGAAGGTCTATCGCGTGAAGGTCGCGGGAAAAGGTACGCCTGAGGTGAGCGATGAGCAGCTTCTTCTGCTCTCCTCCCCGATGGAGATCGACGGATACAAGATCCGCCCGGTCCGCGTCACAGCCGGCGAGGCGGACGAGAGCGGCACCGTTCTGAAAATGACTCTGACCGAAGGGAGAAACCGCCAGATCCGCAAGATGTGCGAGCAGGCGGGGCTGACCGTCAAGCGCCTTTCCCGCGTCTCGATCGGCGAATTGAAGCTCGACGGACTCCCGGTCGGAAACTGGAGATATCTCGAAAAGGAAGAAGTCGACTATCTTTACAAAGCGACGAAGAGGTAATACGATGTTCAGAATATTTCCGATCCAGGAAGAATCGGTACATAAACGCTACGCCGAAGCCTGCGGCGCCGAATATCGGAGCGGCTGGTTCGCTTTCGGGATGATGGACGCCGAGAGCGGGCAGATCATGGGAATGAGCCAGTTTGAGATCGGAGAAGGCGCCGCCTGCATTTCCGATCTGCGCGCGAAGATCGGAACGGAGGACGTCGAGGCGATGTTCATCCTCGGCCGCTCCACGATGAGTTTTATCGAGAGCGTCAGCGTCACCGATTGCTACGCCCTGCCGGACGCCGCCGAAGGAAAGCTCCTCACGATGATCGGATTCCGCCCGAAAGAAGGAAAAGATCTTCTCTTTTGCGATCTCACCGGAATGTTCAACGGGCATTGCTCCGGGCATGCAGTCGAGCTGAAATAACGAAAAAACGATCCCTTGCGGGGGATCGTTTTTTTATGAAAAATCATTGGCCGCGGAATCTTGCAAGGAAATCCTTCGTCCGCTCGGCCTTCGGATGCTCGAATACCTCGGAGGGCGTTCCCTCTTCCACGATATAACCCTGATCCATGAAGACCACGCGATCCGAAACGTCGCGCGCAAAACTCATTTCGTGCGTGACGACGATCATCGTCAACCCGGAGCTTGCAAGCGATTTCATCACGTCCAGCACTTCCCCGACCATTTCGGGATCGAGCGCCGAGGTCGGCTCATCGAACAGGATCACGTCGGGATTCATCGAAAGCGCGCGCGCGATGGCGACGCGCTGTTTTTGTCCGCCGGAAAGCTGGGCGGGCCTTGCGTTGGCGAACGCCGACATTCCCACGCGTTCGAGATATTCCAGCGCGATCTCCGTCGCTTCCCCCTTCGTACGGTGAAGCACGACCGTCTGCGGACGAACGCAGTTCTGCAGAGCGGTCATATTATTGAAGAGATTGAAGCTTTGGAATACCATCGTAACGCGGGTGCGGTAATCGGTCAGGCGGAAGTCCTTCTCCGAAATATCCCGTCCGTTGAAGTAAATCTTTCCGTCGGTCGGAATCTCCAGCTGATTGATACAGCGGAGCATCGTGCTTTTTCCGGAGCCGGAGGCGCCGATCACGCTGACGACCTCGCCGGAATTCACCGAGAGGTTGATATCCTTCAGCACCTCATGCGTTCCAAAGGTCTTGACGAGATGTTCCAGGCGGATCACCGGGCCGTCGTATTGCATTTCGGAATCAGTCATCCGGCACTTCCTCCTTGGCGATTTTGATATGGATCTCCGCGTCCGGATCGCTCTGCGATCCGCAGATCACGTAGGTATTGCTTCCTTCGAGCTTCTTTTCGGCAAAGCGCAGAAGACGCGTGACCGCAAAGGTCAGAAGGAAGTAGACGGCGCAGATGATCGCGTAGGTCTCGAAAATTTTCAGATTCATTCTCTGGATCACGCCGCCCATATAGTAAAGTTCGGTCACGCCGATGACGTTCAGCACCGACGTATCCTTGATGTTGATGACGAATTCGTTGCTGATCGACGGCAGGATGTTGCGAAGCACCTGCGGGATCACGACGTGGATCATCGTCTTCCAATGCGACATACCGACCGAATAGGCGCCTTCAAACTGCCCTTTGTCGATCGAGATGATGCCGCCGCGGACGATCTCGGTCATATACGCGCCGGTGTTGATCGAAACGATGAAGATGCCGGCAGGGATCAAGGGAAGCGTGCTTCCGCCGTTGGCGAAGGCGTATCCCCAGAAGATGACCATGGACTGCACCATCATCGGCGTTCCGCGGAAGATCTCGACGTAAACCGAGATCACCCCGGAGAGGATCTTCTGCAAAACGGCGAGAAAACGGTTTCTCGAACGCGGGATCGTGCGGAAGATCCCGGTCAGAAGACCGATCAGAAGCCCGAAGACCGTGCCGACCAGAGCGATCAGCATGGTATTCCCGACCCCCTTGAGGAGGACCAGGTAATACTCTTTTAAAATTTTAAATACGGTTTCAAAAAACATGGCGGATCAGCTCTTTTTCGTGATGAGCACAAGGTTCGAGGAATAGTAGCAATCGGTGAAATCGACCGATTTTGCGCGCTCCTCGGTCGGGCTCATACCGGCGATGATCGCGTCGACGTTTCCGGACTGTACGGCAGGGATCAGCGAATCCCAGTCGTTCGCCACGATCTCAAGCTTCATGCCGAGCTCGGCGGCGATGTATTTTGCGATCTGAACGTCGAAACCGTTGGCATAGCCGTCCTGTCCTTCGATGGCGACCGCGCCGTTGACGTCGGTCAGCTGCGTCCAGTTGAAGGGATCGTATGCGCATTCCATCGAAACGCGTAGCGTTCCGTTCGAGGTATCGGTATTCGCCGAGACCAGAGCGAGCGCTTCGCCGAGAGCGGCGGTCTTATTGCTTGCCATCCGGCAGGCCTGCTCCATCAGAGAATTTCTCTGTGCGTCGGTGATCGAAGCGATCACGGCGTTGGCGCGTTCGACCAGCGGATTTCCCTGCTTGAAAGCGACGGCGATGCCGACGTCCGCGGGCGACGCCGTGAAGCCGGTGACGTTGTTCACGAGTTTGACGTAGGTGAGCGAAGAGTCGGAAAGCGTCGTCGAGATGGCGGTCGGCTCTTCCGCGACGTACCCGTCGATCGCGCCGGAGTTCAGCGCGGTCAAGAGCGTGATGAAGTCCTTATACTCTTTCTTCTCCACGTTGGAGGGGACCTGCGCGTTCAGCGCGTCAAGGTGGAAGGTGCCGGTCTGCGCCGCGAGGATCACGCCTTTCATCGAGGAGAGATCGTCGAGAGAGCGGATGCCGGTGATGTCCACCGCTTTGCGCTTCGAGCAGGAAGCCGCCGTGAGGACGGTCAGAGCGAGAAGAACGAAGGTGAGCGCGAGGGTAAGGATTCTTTTCATGGTTTTTTCCTTCTTGGTTTTGATTTCTCAAATAAAGAACGGTCGAAGCAAGTGCCTCGACCGTGTTTTCACATCAAAGAAAATCAACAATCGAATGACAGCACTCCACAAATATGTGACAGTTCCGCAGATCTTCTCACACGGACCCACCGGAAAAGAACGCAAATTCTCTTCCGATTCGGCAACAGTCGCCTTTCCCTCCGGCATCGGTGTTTGCGCACCCGTCCGGAGCTACTCATCGCTATCGCTCCTCTGACAATCTTTGTTCAACGATTCAATTTTGAGATATTCTTATCATATCATCCGATCCCGGAAATGTCAAGAGTTTTTTGCAAAAATTTTGATATTCGTGCTCTTTTTACAAAAAATCCCCTGCGTCAACGAGACAATTTGGTGATCATATCGTTCCAGAGCGCGTCCCGGTCGACGTGATAAACGTAAACGAACCTTTCGCCCCCTGCGGGATAGGAATAGGTATTGTCGTATTCCGGCATCGGAAGATCGCGCAGTTCGTAGCGCAGAAATTCCTGTTTTCCGTCGGTCTTTCCGCCGGTCAGCCACGCGACGGCGGTCACGTCCCAGATCACCCGGCTCCACGCGCGGCCTTCTTTCACGTAGCGGGAGATCTCCCGCTCGGTGTGCGTGACGAGATAGTTGCAAAGATCGTTTTTGCCGTAAAGACGGGAGCGCAGATCGTCTCCCGAAACCGTGAACGCGCTGACGACACCGAAGCAGGGCAGCTGAACGAAGGGCGCGCCGCAGGTAAAGACGACGCGCGCGGCGGCGACGTCCTGGAACATATTGAACTCATGCGTGTCCGGCCAATGCTGCGCGTGTCCGCCGAGCCAGACGATGACGATCCGCTCCTTGATCGAGGGATCCATCAGGATCGCCGAGGCGACGTTCGTGATCGCGCCGATGGCGACGACGTAGAGCGGACGGTCGGCGTTGTAGCCTTTGGCACGCTCCACAAGATCGCGCGCGGCGTCCGATTCGACCGGCGTTTTTTCATCCGGCAGGTAGCGGTCGGAGCCGCGGAAGGTCACCTCGCGGTATTTCTCTTCTCCGAGCAGACCGAGCAGGTTATGGATCTCTTTGTAGCTTCTCTCCATGCCGTCCGCCGGTGAGGTGGAGTTGGCGTTGAAGAACGGCGCGGCGTAAAACGCCTGCACCCGGATGCGGTCGGACGAGCGCACCATATAGGAGAGGGCGAACTGATCGTCGATCTCGTTGTAGGTATCGGTGTCCAGAACGGCGTCGACGGTCCCCGTCGGCGGAAGAAGATTGCGCAGGTATTGCTCTTTGGTCATTGTCATATCCTCTCTTCCTTCACTCTCTCAGCGAGAGCGTTATGATATTTTTGATAAAAATCTTCGTAGTTTCCGGCGTCCAGCGCGTCGCGGATCTTCTGCAACAGATCGTTGTAGAAATACAGATTGTGCATCACGGCGAGGCGCATTCCGAGCATCTCCTTCGCTTTGAAGAGATGGCGGACGTAGGCGCGCGAGTAGCGGCGGCAGGTCGGGCATCCGCAGCTTTCGGAGATCGGGCGCGGATCGTCCATGAATTTTTCGTTCAGAAGATTCATCTTCCCTTCCCAGGTAAAGACGTTTCCGTGGCGCGCGTTGCGGCTCGGCATCACGCAATCGAAGAAATCGACTCCGCGATAGACCGCCTCGACAATATTCTGCGGCGTTCCGACGCCCATCAGATAGCGCGGCTTGTCGGT
>CADBPA010000212.1 GCA_902796505.1 uncultured Ruminococcus sp. | reverse complement strand
GAACGGCAACTACCATTACTCCTATCTCTTCGCCGGCGCGAGCGGACAGCTCTTCTCGAACGAATCGCTCTCCGACGGATCCTTTGCCAACTACGAGATCTTCTCCGCGCTGGTCAACAACCTCGTCCGTTCCGACCGGTATGCGGACGACGACCTCGGCGGATCTTCCTATAACTCCGCCTCCCGCGGCGGCAAGGTGCTGGCCGATACGAAGATCTATGACGCCTCCGGCATCACCGTCACAAGCCATTATAAACCCCTGACCGACGGCGGCAAAACGGTCGTCGTTCTGGTCCTCACCCTGATCCCTCTCGCGATCCTCTCGGCAGGCGTCGTGATCGCGATCCGGCGCAGATTCCTGTAAGGAGGGACGATATGAAACACATTCAAAAAACAAGAGCGGGCAAAAAGCTCCTGCTTCTGATCATTCTCGCGGCGGTCTTTGTCCTGCTTCTCGCCGGATACTTCATCGCCCGCGCGCTGACGCCGGAAAAGAACGACGATCCCACGCCGGCGGCGCCGCCCGAGGTGGATACCGAAATCGGCGAATTGGTGCTTTACAACACCCCGGTCGCCTACGCGCAGATCGGCGGCGAGGCGATCGACTTTCTGACGATCTCCCACCCGGCAGGCGACGTCCCGGTGACCGACTACGGCTTCCTGCGCGATCCGGACAGCAAAGACCTGATCCTTTTCTACTATAACGAAAACGGCGACGCCGAGATCTACGCGCCCGCCATCGTCACCGAGGATACGAATTTCTCCTACAGCAGCCTCTACGCGACCGAAGCCTACGGCGACTACGGCAATATTCCGAAGGTCACCTATCTTCTGACCGGGCTCGGCACCGTCTATTTTGAACAGCGCATCCGGCTGGAGGCGGACGGCGAGGAACGTTATTCTACCCTCAAACGCTTCGGCCTTGACGCCGGGCACGCCGTCACCGTCTATTTCACCTACGAAAAAGAGGACGGGACCTCCGCCTACCACACCCTGCGCATCGGCGACCGCGCGCTTTCGGGCAGCGGATTCTACTATACGGTAGACGACCGCGACTATATCTACTACACGACGAACAACTATTTCTCCTACGCGACGGCGGCGATCGAGTCCTATATCAATCCGCGCGTCATCGCGGAGGGCCTCGCGTCCGACAACGCCTTCGAGCCGTATCTGACGCCGCGCTTCGAGCAATACGTGAACACTCTTTGCGAGAAGGCGGGCGAGCTTCTGCCGGAGGGCGCGGAGACGGTGGTGCGCGCTCGTGTATTCACCCCCGGCGACGGGACGGACGGCTACCACGTCGAGCAGTCCTCCCTGCATACCTTCTATCTTGACGGCCGCGCCGGAGATGTCCTCACCGGGCGCGCGATCGGCAGCTATGACGATCCGATCTATCTGACCTTCACGAGCAAAACGAAGCTGATCGACCTTCCGGACGAAGGAAAGACGATCAAATACGACCTCGCCGCGATCGAGGCGATCCTGACCGACGGCGGAGAGATCCGCACGCCGGGGACGGCGGTGGGAGAGAACACCCGCCTGCTGATCACCTACAACCAGACGGTGGACGGCGTATCCGATCCGCAGACGATGCACGCGGTGCTGGATCTTGACGATCCGGCGATCCCGGTCGAGGCGAAGACCGCGCTGAAAGCGGCGGCGGTCGGCGTCTGTACCGTCTCCTTCACGGTAAACTACGAAAAAGAGACGGCAAAGCGGCGCACCGCCGAGATCCTTCTCTCGGAGATCATCTCGATCTACTCCCCGAACGGCGAAAAAGCCGATTTCGCCTCGGACGGATGCTTCGTGCGCTTCTCCTACTACGTCGTGACCGACGGCGTGCGCAGCGAACAGCTCCATTACGCCTCGGCAGAGATCGGCGACGAGGATGCCGGCGAATATGAAAGCGCGATCTCCTCGGCGCTCGCCGGGCAGACGGTCGGCGCGGACAAGAACGTCGTTCTCTACTCCTATACCGGCTACGTCGAATGCCTCGAAGAGTTCACGACCTACGAGATCGGCGAGATCCTCCGCTTCATCACGTCGAAGCAGGTGGTCGCCTTCCGGTACGTCAACGCCTCCGAACGCGATCCCTACTACGGCGAGACCTTCTATAAAAACACCATGAGCGGCAGCTACGCACTCTACGGACTGAACACCTCCTCCTGCGAGGCGGTGGTGCGGATGCTCGGCGGCCTCGGAGAATCCTCCACGGCGTCGATCGGTATCACCGGGTATGAAACGGTCGCCGTCGGACTCTCGGAAGAGGTGTTCGAGCGATACGGTCTCTACGCGAATACCGTCGTCTTCTCGCTGCCCCGCGGCATCTCGGTCAAGCGCGGCGACGCGTCGGGCGGCTCGGACAGCCTCGACGACTACACCTACAACGGCGTTCTGACCTTCACCCTCCGGATCAGCGACAAGGTCTACGACGCCGAGCAGGGCAAATTCTGCCGCTACGTCAGCTCGGATCTGTTCAACCTCGTCGCCAAGGCGGACGCCGACGACTTCCTCTTCCTCGAATACGACTTCGAGACCTTCTACGCGCGCACCGCGCTGATTATGATGGATATCGACAACGTGGACGACGTGACGGTCGATTTCCGCCTCGAAGACCTTTCGGGCAAATACGAATTCGATCTGCGCCACAACAAGCGCTACTACGTCGTGAACGCCGACGGATCGGTCACCACCTATGAAAACGCCTCCGACGCGCCGTCGGGGACCTCGCTCTCGCAGTGGGATTTTGCGGACGTCATCGTCACGCCGGGAGGCGTCGGAACGAAAACGAAGCTCACAGAGCGGCTCGCCGCGGAAGGATATGACTATATCAGCCTGCGCGAGTTTTACGGAAGCCGCAATTTCGAGGGGCTCGACAGCCTCGGCACCTCCCTCTTCAAGGAAGTGTTCCAGATGATCTACTCGACCTCCTACGCCGGGCAGCTCACCGAGGAAGACCGGGCGATGATCGGCGGCGATCCGCTCTTTACGCTGACGCTCGGCGTCGTCGGGCAGGAGAACGACAAGTACGTTTACGAATTTTTCCGCGTCAGCGACCGTCGCGTCGCCGTCAGGCTCTCGCAGGTCAGCGCGGCGAGCGGAACGAAGCTCGGCGAGGTCGCGGCGTTCTACGTCTCCTCCTTCACCTACAAGCGGTATCTCTCGGCGTTCCTCGCGATCCTGAACGGCGAAATTTACCGTTCGGACAACGTTTATCCGGTGGATTGACCGCCTCCGCATCCTCTTTTTGAAAATATTTATAAAAAATTTATAAAAAAAGAGAAAAAAGATTTGCATTTTTGAAAAGAGTATGCTATAATAGGTATGTTTCTCCGCAAAGGCGCGGCGTGCCCGGCGATCCGGGGCGCGGTTTTGCGGATCTGATCGACAATATTAAATAAAGAAAGTGAACGAACCATGAAAAGAATCATCGCACTCCTTCTCGTTATCGTCTCCTTCACGCTGCTGCTGACCGGATGCGCGTTCAATTACGCGAAAAAGTCCTCGCAGTACGTGACCGTCAACAAGAGCGAATTTGAATCCTCGCTCAAGAATCTGAACTACACCGCGCCGCTGGCGATCGGAGACGCGGACGTCCAGGACAAGATCCTCGCAACGCTTGCCACCGCGGCAGGCTCCACCGCTCTGACCGAGGGCGTGATCGAGGCTCCCGACAAAGTGACCTACGTCTACTACGCCGTGAACGGAGAGGGCGCCCAGCTCTTCACCTCGCATATGGCGAAATCCTCCGGCGTGAGCTTCCAGCTCGGTCTCTCGGATACGACCGGCCTGAACGACGCGATCGAAGCGCAGCTGACGGCGAACGCATACGATCTGACCGACAACGCCTATGACGTCAAGACCACCGGCGAGCTCAACCGCGACGGCGACGTGCTGGT
>CADBPA010000211.1 GCA_902796505.1 uncultured Ruminococcus sp. | reverse complement strand
GCCCAGCAGTTCAACTCCATCGTCATGGCCCTGGCCGGCGCGGACCGGATCTTCCGGCTCATGGATGAGCCCGCCGAGGAGGACCACGGCTATGTGACCCTGGTGAACGCCGAGGAGCTGCCCGACGGGACCCTGCGGGAGGCCGACCACCGCACCGGCGTCTGGGCCTGGAAGCATCCCCACAAGGCCGAGGGCACCGTCACCTACCAGCGTCTGGAGGGCGACGTGCGGATGTTCGACGTGGACTTCTCCTATGTGGAGGGCAAGAAGGTGCTGGAGGACATCACCCTCTGGGCCGAGCCCGGCCAGAAGATCGCCTTTGTGGGAGCCACCGGCGCCGGCAAGACCACCATCACCAACCTGATCAACCGCTTCTACGACATCGAGGACGGCAAGATCCGCTACGACGGCATCAACGTCAACAAGATCCGCAAAGCCGATCTGCGCCGCTCGCTCGGCATCGTCCTGCAGGAGACCAATCTCTTTACCGGTTCGGTGATGGAGAATATCCGCTACGGAAATCTCGCGGCGAGCGATGAGGAATGCGTCGCCGCGGCAAAGCTCGCCGGTGCGCACGATTTCATCACCCGCCTGCCCGACGGGTACGCGACCGAGCTTTCGGGCAACGGCGCGAATCTCTCGCAGGGACAGCGCCAGCTCATCAGCATCGCCCGCGCCGCCGTCGCCGATCCGCCGGTCATGATCCTCGACGAGGCGACCTCGTCCATCGACACGCGCACCGAGGCGATCGTGCAGGCGGGCATGGACGCGCTGATGAAGGGCAGGACGGTGTTCGTCATCGCCCACAGGCTTTCGACCGTCCGCAATGCGGACGTCATCATGGTGCTGGACCATGGCCGCGTCATCGAGCGCGGCAGTCACGAAGAACTGATCGCCAAGCGCGGACAGTATTATAAACTCTATACCGGCGCGTTCGAGCTGGAATAAACAAAGGGGGGCAAAGGAATGGAAGAACATTGGAGCGTATGCGCGTTCAGCGGACACCGCCGGCTGAGCGCGGCCGAAATGGGGGGACTCGTCGGAGTGCTCGACCGGGCGATCGAGTACCTTTATCAGCACGGCGTGCGCACTTTTATTTGCGGCGGCGCGCTCGGATTCGACACGGTCGCGACCGGGCGGGTGATGATCGCGAAATGGCGGCATGAGGACATCCGGCTGAAGATCGTCGTCCCCTGCGCCGATCAGGCGGACCGCTGGGCGATCGACGAGCAGAGGACCTACCGCAGGTTTCTCGCCTCGGCGGACGAGGTCGAATGCCTGCAGCCGCACTATACCGACGGCTGTATGCGTGCGCGCAACGCGCGGATGGTGGAACTCGCCGACGTTCTGGTCTGCTACGCGCTCACGATGCGCTCCGGCACCGGGCAGACGATCCGCCTGATGGAGAAAAAAGGCGGAAAGATCTTCAACCTTGCGCCGGAAATACAGCGCCTGCTCGAGCAGATAGAAGCTTCCCGCCGCGCGGAGCTGGAATCGCCGCCGGACGGCGTCTGAATCGGCCGCTGGGCGGTCATGCGCGGCAGATCGGGCATGAGATCTTCGCTTCGCGGGGGCGGATCTTACCGCCCTCCGGAGAGCGGGGAGGCGGCGGGGAAATCCCTCCTTTTCCGGGCGGAGAAAATTTGTGACAAATTCCCCGAAAATTTTTTTGCTTTTTTTGAAAAATTTTTGAAAAAAGACTTGACAATAAAGAAAAGAAATGGTATACTTGTGTTACAATCATTAAAAAACGAAGACATTCGTTTGAAAGGGGTACTCTCATGAACATCAAAAACATCATTGACGGCATCTTTGGCGCAGAGAACAGCGTTTGGGCCAGCCTGCTGGCAACCAAGCCCGTCGATCAGTTCGGCTCGATGATCGAAAACTTCATCCCGTTCGTTCTGCTCGGCGTATGCGTGCTTCTGCTCTTCTTCGGCAAGAAGCTCGTTCCGCTGTGGAAGGTTCTGGTTTGCTTCTTTGCAACCTTCTTCCTCGTTCTCACTCCGTTCAGCGTTTTCGGCGCAAGCAATGACAACAGCGTCATCGGCTTCATCGACAGCGCGATCGGCGGCGCTCTGACCAAGACTCCCATCCTGCAGTACGCTGTTGCGGCAGTTCTCGGTGTCGTCGTCGCGATCCTCAGCAAATTTGTCAGCATCCTCGTTTACGTCGGCGGTTTCGCAGCAGCCGGTTACTTCGTCGTCGCAGGCGGCGCTCTGGATAAGATCGTCACCCTCGCAGACAACATCAAGACCTTCGTTGCGATCGGCGCGGCCGTCGTTCTCGCAGTCCTTGCGATCCTTCTTCGCAAGTTCATCGCGAAATTCCTCACCGCTGCGATCGGTTCTTACGGTATCTTCTGGATCCTTGTCAACAAGATCATCGGCGCAGAAGCTTATCAGGATATGATCGGCAAGATCGGCGTCAACTCCAACGTTGTCGGCGCTGCCGCATTCGTCATCCTCTTCTTCATCGGTTTCCTTGTCCAGATCAAGACCAACCGCAAATACAAAGTCTGATTGACTACATAGGCGCGAGCCTATCCGAAAAGAGAAGCAATTTGCTTCTCTTTTCTTTTGAACAAATTTTTCCCGGAGCCGAAAAAAGAGAAGCTTTTTCGGAAGATCGATCTTTTGCGCTCCGGAAAAAAGGCGGTGAAACGATTTTTTCCGAAAGCGATTTTCCTTCGGAAGAAGAGTTTTCGGATGTTCGCTCCTGCCTTTTTCGCAGACCTACCGCAAAAACAAAATCAAGGAGAAAAAAAGCATGAACAAGTTGCGCGAGCGCGAACTTCGCAGAATTGCCAATCGGGTACGCGTCGGCATCATCGAGGGCGTTTACGCCGCCGGCTGCGGCCATCCGGGCGGATCGCTTTCGATCGCCGATATTATGACCTATCTGTATTTTGAGAAGATGCGCGTTGATCCCGAAAACCCCGGAATGCCCGATCGGGACCGTTTCGTCCTCTCGAAAGGTCATACGGCTCCCTGCCTCTATTCGGTCCTCGCCGAGCGCGGATTTTTCCCGCGCGAGGAACTGAAAACCCTTCGCCGCATCGATTCCCGTCTGCAGGGGCACCCGGATATGAAGGGCGTCCCCGGCGTGGATATGTCCACCGGCTCGCTCGGTCTCGGCATTTCCGCCGCCTGCGGTATGGCGCTCTCCGGCAAGATCGACGGTAAGGACTACCGCGTGTACGCGATGCTCGGAGACGGCGAAAGCGAAGAGGGGCAGGTCTGGGAAGCCGCGATGTTCGCCGCGCACTACAAGCTCGATCACCTCTGCGCGATCCTCGACTGGAACGGTCTGCAGATCGACGGTCCGGTCGTCGAAGTCATGAACCCCACTCCGCTCGACGAGAAATTCCGCGCGTTCGGCTGGCACGTCATCCCGATCGACGCACACGATTTTTCCGCCATCGAGGCGGCGTTTGCCGAGGCGGAAGCCACCAAGGGACAGCCTACGCTGATCCTCGCCAAGTCCATCAAGGGCAAGGGCGTCTCCTATATGGAGAACGAATGCGAGTGGCACGGAAAAGCCCCCGGCGAGGAACTCTATCACAAGGCGATCGCCGACCTTGCCGCGATCGCGGAAGCGATCGAAAAGGAGGTCTGACCGATGAGTACGAATCTTTGGAAATTCCCGACCGACGTCGAGCCGTCGAAAAAAGCCACCCGTGAAAGCTACGGCGCGGCGCTTGCCGAACTCGGCGAGAGCTACGACTTCGTCGTCCTCGACGCAGACCTTGCCGCCGCCACCAAAACCGGCGTCTTCAAGAAAAAATATCCCGACCGCTTCTTCGACTGCGGCATCGCCGAGGGCAATATGATGGCGGTCGCCGCCGGCATCGCCGCCACCGGCAAGAACGTCTTTGCCTCCTCCTTCGCCATGTTCGCCGCCGGCCGCGCCTTCGAGCAGGTGCGCAACGCGATCGGCTATCCCCATCTCAACGTCAAGATCGGCGCAACGCACGCCGGCATCACCGTCGGCGAGGACGGCGCGACGCACCAGTGCCTTGAAGACATCGCCCTGATGCGCACCATCCCCGGTATGACCGTCCTCTGCCCGGCGGACGCCACCGAAGCCTTCGCCTGCGTGAAGGCGGCGCTCGAACACTACGGCCCGGTCTATATGCGCTTCGGCCGCTTTGCCGTGCCGGACTATTCGGCGTATCTTCAGGACTACCGTTTCGAGATCGGCCGCGGCGTCGTCTACCGCGAGGGATCCGACGCGACCATCGTCGCCACCGGCTATATGGTGCATCTGGCGATCGAAGCGGCAAAGATCCTCGAAGGGGAGGGGATCTCGGCGGCGGTCGTCGATCTGCACACGATCAAACCCATCGACCGCGAACTGCTCGTCCGGATGGCAGAGCAGACCGGCGCGATCGTCACCGCGGAGGAGCATAACGTGATCGGCGGTCTCGGCGCCGCCGTCTGCGAGACGCTTGCGGAAACCTGCCCGGTGCCGGTGCTTCGCGTAGGCACCGAGGATACCTTCGGCAGATCCGGCAAGGTGCCGCCGCTGCTCGAACTGTACGGCCTCACCGCCGGGCATATCGCCGAGCAGGTCCGCCGCGCCATCGCGATGAAAAAGTAAAATTCGGTTTTCTCCCGGAACGAAGTAAAATTCGGTTTTCTCCCGGAACGAAGTAAAATTCGGTTTTCTCCCGGAACGCAGAGCGTCCTTCGCGGCGCCCTGCGTTCGTTGCGTTTTGTTTGGTGAAATCGCTCGCGGTGAAATCCTGACGGGTGAAACCTAAAGGGTGAAATCGCCTCGCGCCGGCGCGTTGAACCTTTGACGAAAGTTTGCGTCGCACCTTTGTGGGATAGAGCTACCGGCAGCGTGCTTCAGTCGCCTTCCCCGCTTGGGGGAAGGGGGACCGCTTGCGGTGGATGAGGTGTCAGGCGCG
>CADBPA010000210.1 GCA_902796505.1 uncultured Ruminococcus sp. | reverse complement strand
GCAAAGTTCGGATCGTACGCCGCCGTGACGTCAGCCGAGAGGCACTTGGATTTTGCGCGGACAAGGATCGCGTCCTTGCCGAGCGCCGCACAGACCTCGTCGATCAGATCAAGGAAGATATCCGCCTGCATACCGGTCTGCCCGACCGAGCCGATCTCTTCTTTGTCGGCAAGGATGACCATATCGGTACGCTTCGTGTCGCCGCTAGCAAACAGCGCGGTCAGGGCGGGATAGGAGCATACGCGGTCGTCGTGTCCGTAACCGGCGATCAGGGCGCGGTCAAAACCGATGTCGCGCGCTTTGTAAGCGGGAACGAGAGAAAGCTCCGCGGAGAGCAGGTCCTCCTCGGTCACGCCGTATTTATCGTAAAGAAGCGAAAGAGCGGTAAGCTTGATCTTATCGGAGACCTCTTTGTCGGCGTAGGGCAGTCCGCCGATGAGGATATTCAGCGTTTCGCCGGCGATCGCGCTGCCGAGAGGCTCCTGGCTCTGCCGCTGAGCGAGATGCGGAAGCAGATCGTTGATATAGAAGATCGGATCGCTCTCATCCTCTCCGATCGAGACCTTGACCGTCTCTCCGTCCGCCTTGACGATCACGCCGTGAAGCGCGAGGGGAATGACCGTCCACTGATACTTTTTGATCCCGCCGTAGTAATGCGTTTTGAGGAACGCCATGTTGGACTCTTCATACATCGGGACCTGTTTGAGGTCGATGCGCGGAGAATCGATGTGCGAGGCGACGATGCGGATACCGTCCTCTTCGAGGTCGTTTTCTCCGATGCGGAAGAGGATCACGCTCTTGCCGTGATTGTTATAATACTTCTTATCGCCGACCGAGACGGGATCGCCGAGTTCGTACTCGGTATAGCCGTTCGCTCTCGCCATGGCGATGGCGCACTCGGTCGCTTCGCGCTCGGTTTTCGCGCTGTCGAGAAACTGCTTGTAGCCCTCGGCGTAGGTGAATATTTCGCGCGTCTTTTCGGGCGGATACTCTTCAAAAACGTTTTTCTTCTTGTAAGCCAACTTTTCCAGCATCAGCTGGCCTTCTGTTTTTTCGGACATGATAAAATCTCCTTTATTTTTATTTAATATTTTATCTGCAAGGATCGAGACTTTGCGCGAGAGGTCTTCTTCTCCCGCGTTGTTTTCGAGGATATGATCGGCGTGCGCCCGCAAAAATTCATCGCTCGCCTGCGAGGCGATGCGGCGCGCGGCGGCGTCTTCCCCGATCCCGTCGCGCAGGACGATACGGCGGATGCGCCGATCCCGGTCGGCAAGGACGGCGATCACCTCGTCGCACTCTGCGGCAAATCCGGATTCGTAAAGCAGGGGCGCGTCGAGAAGAACGGCGGGGACGCCTTCCGCTTCGAGCCGCTCCATCCGGCGGCGGCATTCGGCGAGAATCTGGCGATGGGTGATGCGATTCAGCGCCCGCAGCTTCTCTTCTCCGCCCTCGCCGAAAACGATCGAGGAAAGCTTTCTGCGGTCAAGGCCGCCCGTGGGGAGAAGGATCTCCTTTCCGAAATACGCCGTCAACTCATCGAGGCAGGGGGAGGGCGCGGAGGTCATCTCGTGATAGATCGCGTCGGTATCCAGCGACGGAATGCCGTGCCGCGCAAAAAAGATCGCCGCGGTGCCCTTACCGGATCCGCTTCCGCCGCACAGCCCGATGATCTTCATATCGCGCCTCCTTATACTTTTTCTTTTATATTATAAACCAAAGTTTACGGAAAAGTCAAGTTCTATCGAAAACATATTTTATTTTTTTGCATATTCTCTGCTATTGAAAGCCAAAATGTATGGCGGAAAGGATGAAAATCGATATGAGAAGACAAGTTGACGACGAAAATCGGGAGTTTTTTCCCGAAGAGCCGCTTCGCATGGAGCGTGAGGGAGAATGTTATTTTGCGGCGGCGAACGGTTATACGGGATTCCGGTCGGGGTTTGCGGAAGTTTTTCGCTCGGAAGATCACGAAAGGATCTACGTTCTCAAAGGCGGCCCCGGAACGGGAAAAAGCACGCTTTTAAAAAAATGCGCGGCGTTCGGCGAGGAAAAGGGGATCCGGACGATCCGCATCCATTGTTCCTCCGATCCGGATTCGCTGGACGGCGTGATCTTCTTTCCCGAAAAAGCGAAACCGGTCGCTCTGCTGGACGGAACGGCGCCTCATGAGCGCGACGCGGTCATTCCCGGAGCGATCGACCGGCTGATCGACCTCGGCGCTTACCGCGCAGACGGCGTACTTGCCGGACACCGCGAAGAGATCCTGCGCATCAACGCGGAAAAAGGTCTGGAATACCGGCGCGCCTACGACGCGCTGAAGCTCTGCGGGCTTTTCGCCGGAAAGATCCGGGAGTACGCCGAGGAGGTATTTGACCGGGAAGGCGCGGCGGCGGCGATCGACGCGGTATTGCCGAAACGTCCTTCTTCGGTCGGGCGCGATCGCGCGCCGGGAGGTCTGCTCATCGGTTGCTTCGGGAAAAAGGGATACTGCCGGCTGACGACGCTCGAAAAAGAAAACGCCGTTATCGGCGTCCGGGGAGACGCCGGACTTGACGGACGGATGATGGAAGAGATCCGGAAGACGCTGTCGGATCGCGGATTTTTCTTCCGTGCTTTTCCGTCGCCGCTGGATCCTTCCCGGACCGAAGCGATCCTGCTTCCGGAGGAAAAACTGCTCTTCCTCACCGGCGCGGAGGGAGACGAATCCTTAACGGCGGAAGCGAAGGCCGGCAGACGCGGCGCGCTGAACGAAGAAGAAGTGCGCCTGCTTCTTCGCGAGCAGAAGATTTTCCTCGATCTTGCCCGAAAACACTTCGCCAAAGCGTCCGATCTCCACTTCGAACTCGAAAAGCTTTACACCGGTTCGATGGATTTTTCCGCGATCGACCGCGCGACGGGCGATCTTCTCCGGGATCTTTCCGAATTGTTCTGCCTTTGAATAACATCTGTATTTGAAAAATAGCGCAAAAAATCAAAAAAGCGACTTTTCGGCAGCGGATTTTTTTCGGGAGAATTTGCGCGAATTCGATTCTTCCGCTTGACAAGAAGGATCTTTTATGATAAAATGAGAACTGTTCCGCGAGCGCGTGTTTTCGGGACAGTTCGTTTTATTCTCACAAGAAAGGACGGGCATGGGATGAAAACCTGCGCCATCATTGCCGAATACGATCCCTTTCACGCAGGGCACGCCCGTCAGATCCGTCTGCTCCGGGAGGCCTTCGGCGAAGATACGCGCGTCATCTCCATTATGAGCGGCAATTTCACCGAGCGCGGAAGCACCGCCGTTGCCGACAAATATCTGCGCGCGAAAGCCGCCGTTCTCTGCGGCGTTGATCTCGTGCTGGAACTTCCCTTTCCGTTCTCGATGCTCAGCGCGGAGTTATTTGCCGGAGCGGGCGTTCATATTGCGAACGCGATCGGCGTGGTCGATCTTCTGTCCTTCGGCAGCGAATCGGGAGACCTCGGCAGGCTTTCGCAAGCGGCGGAGGCGCTGCTGACGGAAGACTTCGCAAAAAATCTCGGCGCTCTTTCCGAAGAACGCCCGGAGGCCGGGTATCCGGCGCTTGCCGAGGCGGCGCTGACTCCTATGATCGGAGACTGCGGCGATCTGTTTTCGCCGAACCAGATTCTTGCGCTCGAATATCTCAAAGCCCTGAAACGCACCGGATCGCGCATTCTGCCGCATACCGTCCGCCGCGTCGGTCAGGATTTTTCGGACGACGTCCCCGGTCGATCCGCTTACCCTTCCGCCTCCGCGATCCGCGCGGCGTCAAAAAAGGACCCGTACTCCGCGATCGAAATGATGCCGGAGAAGGTCCGCCCGCTCTTCCGAGAGGCGCTCGGAAAGGGCGAATTTCCCTGCTCGGTCGGGGCGCTGTCCCCGGCGATCCTCTCTTATTTCCGCTTAAACGCTCCCGATCCCGCGAAAACCTATCACGACGCGGCGGGAGGTTTATATACCCGCCTTCGGAACGCAAGTTTTGAAGCAACCGATCTTTCGGCGCTGATTTCGCTTGCCTCGACCAAAAAATATACCGACGCGCGCCTGCGCCGGGCCGTTCTCTGCTCCTTCTTCGGCGTTACCTCCTCCGATGCAAAGGAAAAACCGGCCTACACGCAGCTTCTCGCGTCAGGTCCGGCCGGTCTCGGCATTCTCAAAGAGATCAAAAAAGCAAGCGATTTTCCGGTGCTGACAAAGCCATCCGCCGTCGAGGCGCTCTCCGCTGACGCAAAAAGGCAGAAGGAGCGCTCGGATCTTGCGGACGCGATCTTCGCGCTCACAAGCCCGATTCCCGTCGACGGGAGGAGAACTTTGCGGCAAACCCCGTTTATCCTGTAACATTCTGCGTTTTCTTTTCGGCACTCTTTTTGTCGAAGCACTTTACAGAGGACGCAGGCGATGTTATGATAGACGTGGAAACGGAAACCGGTGCCGTCGTTTCCGAATATATTTGAAAGGAGATCCGGAAAAATGTTAGATGCAAAGGGCATCGAAAACGGCGAATATCTTGAATACAAAGGACGCCCGCTCGTTCGTCAGGGCAATGATATTTATTACGGCGATCTGTCGGATCGATATCACATCTATATGATGATCATGACGACGAAAAACCCGGGCAAAGGGAGCGTGGACAGCGTTCCCGACACGATCATGGTACAACTTCTTGAAAAGGATGCGAAGATCCCGGAAAAGCAGGCCATCTCGCGCGGTCTTTCCGATGCGTTTGAAACAGCCAACGCCTGGCTTGACCGCTACAACAAATAAAGCGTAACAGCAAACGTGGATCCCCTGTCGGCGGATCCAAGGAGGTAAAAAATGAAAAAGACCGATTCAGGTCCGATCCTGAAGGTCGTCGTGGTTCTGCTGATCGCCGCCCTGCTCATCGGTGCGATCACCGTTGCGGCAAACGGAGGGCAGCGGCAGACGTCGACCGACCGGGATCTGACAGAAGAAAAACATACGAACGAACCGACGCAGCCCCCCGAAAAGCAAACGGACGGCGACGCCGTGCAAACGATCCTACCGGCGGACGAGCCGCCCTCACCGAGCTATGAAAACCGCCTGACCGGGCTTTCCTGCTCCGAAAAGACCGCGAGCGCCACTCCGCTCTGCTTCGTCACCGATCCGCAGGCGCCGCTGTACGGCATCTTTTCCGCCGATCTCACGGTCGAGATCCCGATCGAGGGCGGAAAGACCAGGATGCTGCTCTTTGAAAGCGATCCTTCTTCTCTCGGAAAGATCGGGGCGCTTGCTCCGGGGCGCGCTTACATCGACAGCGTCGCCCGCTTTTTCGGAGGGATCGCGGTTTCCTTCGGAAGAGACGATCTTGTGCAGTATTCTTCGCTCGCGCCGATCGGCACGGTCGATCTTTCCTCGACCGGATATTGCTATATGGAAAGCGTCCGGTACGCCTTCACCGGGGGCGACGCGGCGTCATCCTGCGTTGCAAGCCTCGGGCTTTCGGGCGACGGCGCGGACAAGCCCGATCTTCCTTTTTCGTTCGAGGCAGGATCTCTTCCGGCGTCGGCCGGGGCGACCGCCGCGCCGGCGATCGCGATCCCCTATTCGGACGCGGGCGGTTCTTCCTTCCGCTATTCGGAAGAAGAGCAAAAATACGTCCTCTCGGTGGACGGAAAGGTCAAAACCGATCTTCTCACCGGAAGAAAATGCTCTTATGAGAATCTCATCGTTCTGTTTGCCGACACGATCAGTTACGGGCGGTCAAACGGAACCGAAACGATCATCGACACGCTCTCGGGCGGTTCGGGATATTATCTCTGCCAAGGACGGCTTACCGAGATCCGTTGGAGCGTCGGCGAATCGGGAAATCTGATCTTCCGCACGCTGAGCGGAGAAAAACTTGTCGTTTCGCGCGGAAAGACCTATATCGGATATTATCCTTCTTCCTCGTCCTACGACGTCACGCTCGAATAACGGATAACAAAAAACCAAGATCCAATGCCGATCTTGGTTTTTCTTTTGCATAGCGGTCTGATCGATCTTCGCGCGTCACGCAGATTCGTCCGACCTGCCGTCATAGATCCAGTCGGTGATCCGCCGTGCGGCCTCCTCGCCGTCCTCGCGGAAGGAGCGAAGAAAGATCGGAGAAGACGAGCGGATGATCCGGCTCTGCTCGTCGATATACAACGCGACGATCGGGAGATCCTCTCCGGTCTTTTTATAGTATAATTCTCCGACGTAAAGAAACCCGCGGTAGATCTCGCGCCCGCCGTTTTTGCCGGTGTAATCGACGTCCGGGTAAACGATGACCGATTCGCCGGATCTCAGCGTTTTTTCGGCGGAGCGGAGCGTTTTCAGACTTTCCGCGCTCCCGCGGTAAACCGGGATCGCGCGGAGCGAACGGACGAGCGGCGTCACAAAAGCCGCGGCGACGGCCGCTCGCAGGCTTTTCTTCTTCGGCGCTTTCCCTTTTCTGACCGAAAAGGTATAATCGGTAAATTGCCTCTCGCAGCTCTTGCGATCGGTAAAAACCGAAAGGACCATCGGATGCACCTGTTCGTCAAGCGACGCAAGCGTGACGATCGGACCGTGCATATTCCGATGCCGGCAGACGTACAGGACGGGGCTGCCGTCGCTTTCCCGGTCGCAGCGGTAGCGGCGATAGAAAACGCGAAGCAGAAGATGGGCGAGTCGGGCGTAAACGCCCCAGAAGGCGGCGTCCGATCCGGATGTATCTCCCTCCTTGCGGCGGTAGACCCAGCGGCACTGGATCTGGTAGCTGATCAGGGAGAGGAGGAGGTCACCGACCAGTTTTACCGGTGTTTGCGGCCAACCGATCACAAAGGAGAAGAGGTACAGAATGCCGTATGACGACGCCAGCTGACACCCCCACAGAAGATAATATCGGAAAACCGCGCGCTTTGCTCTGCCGTGAAAGACCGTCTTGCAATTCAGAAGGAAATTCAGCACAGAAGAAAATACGCGTGCGATGACGGTCGCCAGCGCCGAATACAGCGGCGACCGATCCGGGAAGATCAGGTGTAAAAACAGGTTGAAAACCAGTATATCGGCTGCGGCGGATATGACGGCAACGCCGATGAAATCAAACAGATTGCCGAACATCACGCGAAGGATCCGGAACGTATCCCGGAACGTATGAAAATGCGAAACGTGATCCTGCGGATCTTCGGGATACACGGTCGTGATCGGTTCTTCAAGGATCGGGATCTGGCGGCGTTTGGCGTAAATCAGCATCGCGCTTTCAAATTCGAAGCGGTTTCCGCGTATCGCGAGAAATTTTCTCGCCGTCGCCACCGTGAAGCCGCGAAGACCGGTCTGCGTATCCGAAAGATCGAGGCCGTAAAACAGCCGATACATCCTCCGGATGCGGATATTTCCGGCGCGGGATCTTACCGGAACGTTCGGCAGATCGAAGTTTCTTGTGCCGAGAACGAGCGAGGATCTCGCCTGTTCCACGCGGGCGGCGACCTTCTGCACGTCTGAGACGATATGCTGCCCGTCGCAATCCGCCGTCACAAGGACGGTGTCTTTCGGATACGT
>CADBPA010000209.1 GCA_902796505.1 uncultured Ruminococcus sp. | reverse complement strand
GGTTTTCCGATCGCCTTTTTGCGGAACGCAATGCGCTGAGACGCATTTTGCGCTGACACGTTTTGCCCGCAGCCTGCGGCAGACTCCGCTCTCCCGATTTTTGTTCACGCAAAAAGCGCCCCCTTCGCCGGAAGGAGGCGCTTTGCTTATTTTTCGTACCTTACCCAGACGGTCATATCGCTCTCGCCCCGGTTGGCAAAATCGGCGTAGGGAATGAAGAGAAGCTCGGTCTCTTTGCGCTTCGGCGGTCGGCTCATGTAGAGCGCCTTTCCGGGAAGTTCCCGGTAGCCGTTCAGCCGGATCGTCGGGTGATCGAAGCGGTCGTCCTTGCAGATCTTCGCGCCTTTCACGCTCCCGATCCCGATCGCCTGAAGATTTTCTCCATTGTCGATCGCTTCGAGCGCGTAGAGGATCGGACCGCGCATCAGGGCGCATTTTCCGTGATAGCTCCGCACACGCGCGTCGGCGAAAACCAAGCGCGGCGGCATCGAAAAACGCAGGGAAATGACGCCCGGACGGTCGAAGATCAAATAGCCTTTTTCCTTTTTGTAAGCGGCGCTCGCCGTCACGCGTCTGCACCAGCCCGGCATCCGCACCGCGAGGCGCGGAATATTTTCGCATCGGATCTCGACGCCGCCGTCCGCCGGATAGTCGGTTTTCACCTCGATTTTGCGGTCTTCTTCGGTAAAGACCGAATCTGCGAATTGATTGACGAAATAGGTCTCGCCGTCCTTCGCGTAAAAATACCGTCCGATCCCGGCGATCATCCGGTTGAGGTTCGGCGGGCAGCAGGAGCAGTCAAAGACCTTTTTGCGCTGTGTGATCGGCAGTCTCTCCTGCTCGTTGTTCGGAAGATGAATATGCTTCGTCCGATCCGAAAGCACGATCTCCAGCGGATTTTCATAAAAGAAGGCGTCCCCGGAGAGCGAAAGCCCCGGCAGCATTCCGTTGTACATCTCGCGCTCGATCAGATCGGCGTAGCGCGCGTCGTTGTCGCTCTCCGCCAAAGCGTCCGCGAAAAGGATCATCGAAATCGAGGCGCAGGTCTCGTTGTACGCCGTCGCGTCCGGCAGATCGTAGGGAATGGTGAACGCCTCCCCCATATAGCTTTGCCCGATGCCGCCGCTCAGATACATCTTCCGCTCGGTGATGTCCCGCAAAAGCGCCCGGCAGGTCGCCATCAGTTCTTCGTCGCCTGTCTCGGCGGCGTATTCCGCCATCGCCGTGTAAAGATACCCGGCGCGCACCGCGTGCCCGACCGCCTCCGTCTGTCTGCGGATCGGCAGATGGCTCTGCGCATAGCCGTTGTCCTCCGGCGGATTTCCGCGCTCTTCGAGGAAATACTTCGCCAGCTCAAACCACTTTTTCTCCCCGGTCAGCCGAAAGAGGCGGATCAGGGCAAGTTCCAGCTCCTCGTGTCCCGGCGTGCGGAACGCGGCGGACTTTTCCACAAGAAAAACTCTGTAGATGAGATCGGCGTATTTCTCCATCAGGTGAAGAAAACGGTCGCGCCCGGTCGCCTCATAGTAGGCGATCGCCGCCTCGATCAGATGCCCGGCGCAGTAAAGCTCGTGATAGCCGCGATTGGTGAATCGCCGCCCCGGCTCCACGACGGTATAATAGATGTTGAAATAGCCGTCCGGCTCCTGATGCTCCTCGATGCGGTCGATCAGCCATTCCACCTTCGCGGAAAGCTCCTCGTCCCATCGCTCGCCGAGCAGATAGGCGGCGCCTTCCATCCATTTGGCAATATCCGAGTCCCAGAAAATATGCGGTTTGTTCGGCTCGCCCGCCTTCCAGTTGAAGGAAAACGCCGTCACTCTCCCGGTGTCGTAAAACCGGTCGTATACCGCCCCGATCGTCACCTTTCGGTTCAGGTCCTGCTTTTCTTTCCAGAACCCGCCGGTGACGCGCACGTTCCCAAGCGCTGTCTTTTTCATAAAAATCCTCCGCAGCTATTGCTTTTTCCGGAAAAAGAGAGTATAATATTTTCCGGTATCCCCATTATATAACAATAAAGGAAAAAAAGCAAGTCCCGCTCGGAAAAAAATCCGATTTTTTGCACCGTCTCCGCCGGCGCTTGCTTTCAGATCGTATGTCATCCGTCAAACAATTCTTTGCCCGCATCGCCGGCGGCCGCGGCGACGTGGATATGACCGAGGGAAGCATCGTCCGCCATATCCTCTCGTTCTCCCTGCCGCTTTTGCTCGGCTACCTCTTTCAGCAATTCTATAATACCGTCGATACCTGGGTGGTCGGCAACTTCGTCAGCAACGAAGCCTTTTCCGCGGTCGGCACCGTCAGCCCCATCATCAATCTTCTCATCGGTTTCTTCACCGGTCTTGCCACCGGCGCCGGCGTCGTGATCTCGCAGTATTACGGCGCGGGGGATGAGAAGAAGGTCTCCGACACGGTGCATACCGCCATGGCGCTCACCTTTCTTCTCGCCGTCGTCTTCACCGCCGCCGGTATCCTGATGACTCCCGCGATGCTTTCCCTGATGAATACGCCCGAAGAATCGCTTCCGGAGGCGAAAACCTATCTGACCATCTATTTTTCCGGCGCGGTCGGGCTGATGATCTATAATATGGGCGCCGGGATCCTGCGCGCGGTCGGCGATTCGCAGAAGCCCTTCCTCTTCCTCATCGTCTCCTCGCTCGTCAACACCGGGCTTGACCTTCTGTTCGTCCTCGTTTTTCATATGGGCGTCGCCGGGGTGGCGTACGCCACGATCATCGCGCAGGGAATCTCCGCCATCCTCGTCCTGATCACGCTTGCGACGGCGAAGAACTGCGTCCGCTATACCTTCCGCAAAACGCGCTTTGTCCTGCCGACGCTGCGGCAGATCGTCACGGTCGGCTTCCCGGTCGCGATCCAAGTGGCGATCACCAGCTTCTCCAACATCTTCGTTCAGTCCTATATCAACGATTTCGGCACCGACTGTATGTCCGGCTGGACGGCGTACTCGAAGATCGATCCGCTGATCCTGCTTCCGATGCAGTCGATCGCCCTCGCCGTCACGACCTTTGTCGGGCAGAATCTCGGAAAAGGGGACGAGGCGCGCGCCAAACGCGGCGTTTCGATCGGGCTTTTCATCTCGATCCTCTCCGCGGTGATCCTGATGATCCCGGTTCTGATCTTTCCGGAGCCACTCGTCGCGTTTTTCAACGATCGATCCGAGGTGATCGCCTACGGCTCGCTGTTTTTGCGCTGGATCTCGCCTTTCTACGTCCTCTGCTGCGTCAATCAGATCTATGCCGGCGCTCTGCGCGGCGCGGGGAACAGCCGCGTGCCGATGTACGTCATGCTCCTCTCGTTCGTCCTCTTCCGGCAGATCTACCTCTTCGCCTTCTCCCGCCTGCTCCCCGGCGCCGTCATTCCGATCGCGCTCGGCTATCCCGCCGGATGGCTGCTCTGCAGCGCCGTTCTGGCGATCTATTACGCGAAAGTTCCGCTCTCGAAAAAGCGCCTCATCCGCTCGGATGAGAAAAAAGATATCGCGTGATCCTCCGCGAATTTTCGCGGATCTGCGCTCCCCGCGGCGTATTCCGGGGAGCGCCTTTCTTTTTGCGAAGATCCTGTCGCATTCCGCGAAATCTCCCCGGTCTTTTCCCCTTGCCATTCT
Source organism: uncultured Ruminococcus sp. (assembly GCA_902796505.1). Lineage (GTDB taxonomy): Bacteria > Bacillota > Clostridia > Oscillospirales > CAG-272 > UBA1740. Next base: position 2,354 of record CADBPA010000209.1, on the reverse strand, counting down.
CTTCGGAGCGTGCTAAAATCATATCCGAAATCCAGAAAAAGGGGACAACCTATGAAAACACATCTCCGATACGGGATCGCGTTGATCCTGTTTTTTGCGCTTGCCTTCGCGGTTTTCGCGCTCCGCTGTTCTGCGGACGAGGCGGCGCCGCTCTATTATCTGGACGGCGATTTCGGCGCCTTTTCGCTCTGCCGTGCCGCGCCGGACGGCGAGATCCCGATCGCGCAGACCGCCGATCTGACCTCGGCGCTCTCTTATCTTTCCCCCGGCTCGTCGCTCGTCTTTCGCTCGGTGCGCGGCGGGGAACTTTCGGTCGACCGCGACCTGACGCTCTCCGGCAGCCTCACGCTCACCGGCAGCCTGACCGTGGAGCGCGGAAAGGTCTGCCTCACAGGTCTCACGCTCGATTCCGAGGACCTCGCCCTACGCGTCAAAAGCGGAGAGGCGATCCTGCAGGGAAGCCGCGTCCGAGGGGAACGCGGCGGCGCGCTCCTCGATTATTCGGCGCAAGCCTCGCTCGCCCTGCAAAGCGGAAGCCTTGTTTCCTTCGGGGAAGAGCCGGCGCTTTCTCTCTCGCTCGGTACGGCGAAAATTTCGGGCGGCGAGGTCATCTCGGACTACGGCGCGGCGGTCTGCTCGTCCTCCACGCTGATGCTCTCCGGCGCGCCGCATATCGGCGGTGTGGGCTATGACGTCGTCACCTCGCGCCCGATCGCGCTTTCGGCGGACGGCACCCCTTACGCCGGGGAGGAGCGCCTGCGCGTGCGGTATCTCGCGGAATTTGCGCGGGGAAGCCTTACCCCGGTCTTTCGCTCCGCCGCGCCGGGCGGACAGAATATCGCCCTTTACGACGAGCGCGGAGAGTCCTTCGCCCTCACCTTTTTTGCCTCCGCCGACGGCGTGGACGAGAAGGATTTTCTCGCCGTCAGCCGCCCTTTTATGCTCCGCGTTTACGACCGGACGGGGCTGATCGCGGAGAGCGGATTTTACGCAGGCTGTCCGCTTCCGCTCCCCGATCCGCCGAGGAAGGAGGGCTATGCGTTCGAGGGCTACTCCGACGGAACGGGCGCGCGCGTGATCGCCGGGGATACCGCCTTCGCCGACCTCGATCTCACGGTCTCCTACCGCCTCCTGCCCCCGGCCTTTTCGCTCTCCTCGCTCGCTTTTTCGTATGACGGCGAGAGCCGCAATCTTGCGTTCACCGAACTTTCCCACCCCTTGTACGGCGCAGGGAAGCCCGGCGTTTTCTCCTTCGTCTGGTATCGCGGCAACGCCCCGGTCTCCTCGGCGAGGTCCTGCCCGGTGCGCAGCGTTTCGGACTCCGGCGAGTATTTCTGCCGCCTCACTTTTTCGGCGAACGGCGATACGGTCGAGGTCGAAACGCCGAAGGTGTTTGTCGAAATCCAAAGATCTGCCGTGAAATTTCCTACGATTTCAGAAAAAGAATATAATTCCTTTCCGCAATCTCCGGATCTCTCCCCGTCGGCGCTCTATACCGCCGATCTGCCGTCCGGCACTCATGCCGGCGAGTACCCGGTCACCCTGACGCTTACCGATCCCGAAAATTACGTCTGGGAAAACGGCAGCTCTTCTCCGGCGATCCTTCCGTTTTTCATCCGCAAAGCCGAAAACCGCCTGACCGAGCCGATCCGCGTCGCGGCGGTCTATCTGACCGATCGACTCTCCCCGAGCGCGGCGCTTCGGTTCGGCACGCCGACCTTCACCTATTCCTCCTCTCTCTCCGGCGTTTTTTCTGTCTCTCCTCCGTCGTCGCCCGGTCTCTGTTACGTCCGCGCCGAGTGCGGGGGAAGCGACGACGTCCTGCCCTTTCTCTCCGAGCCGGTCGCCTTTTCGCTCCGCGCCGATCCCCCGGCAGGGATCCGTCTGCTCGCTTTGCCGGAGAAAACGGCTTATTTCGCCAAAGAAAGTTTCGATCTGTCCGGAGCGATCGCCGAGGTCTGCTATGAGAGCGGCCGATCGGCGCTTTTACCCTCCGCGGCGCTGGAGATCCTCTATCCGAACGGCGACCGCCTCCATTTCGGCGATCTCTCGGTCCTGCTCTCCTACGCCGGCTTTTCGGTCCCCGTCCCGGTCACGGTCGAGCGCGTCGCGCCGGATCTTTCCGCGATCGTTTTTGCCGACGGCGAGACGGTTTACGACGGAGAATTTCACACCCTCGCGTATTCCGGTGAACTCCCCGCCGCGCTCCACGCTTCGGTCAGCGGCGGCGGAAGCCGCGCCGGGGAATATGCCGTCCGCCTCGTCTTTTCCTCCGACGATCCGGATCTTCTCGCTCCCCCTGCCGGACAAGCCCGGCTGACGATCCTGCCGCGCCCGGTCGAGGCGGTCTATTC
>CADBPA010000208.1 GCA_902796505.1 uncultured Ruminococcus sp. | reverse complement strand
GGTCGCCCTCCCGAAGCTTTTGGAACAATTCCGCCTCCTCCGCCGCCGAAAGCGGAGGAGGAAAGTTCTGCGCCGGCGAAACGCCGAGTACCAGCGCGATGAAGCGCAGAAGAAGTTCGGTAAAACCAGACATAAAAAGCCCTCCCGTTTTTTGTCAGTTTATGCGGGAGAGCTTGTTTGTTTTCCCGGATTCAGACCTTCGCCGGGATCTTTTCTTCCACTTTGCGCGCCGCAGCCGTCTCCGGGGTCAGAACGGTATATCCGTCGCCGCGTGTGAAAGCGATCAGACGGCGGCCGGTCAGCGCGGCGAATTTGCGGTTGATCGAGCAGATGTGCGTCCGCACGGTCGAAGCGTCGGATTGCGTTCCGTACCGATAGGCGAATCTGCGGATCGTCTTTGCCGAAAGCGGCAGCGGATAGTAGAGCGCGAAAACGCGCAGGATCATGCATTCGGTCCTCGTGAGAGGGAAGGGCGTTCCGAAATAATTCGGCTCGCCGTGGCAGGAAATATCCACGCCAGCCACGCGATAGATCCCCGGAATTCCGCACCGCCTCTGTACCGCGACCTCCTGCATCCGCAGCAGCAGATCGGGAGAAGGAAATCCGAGAGGGAAGGCGCCGTCAAAGACCTGCTCCCACCGCCCGACGTTCTCCGCGTCGCAGAGCGCAAAGACCGGGATCGGTCCTGCGGCAAGGCGGATGCGCGCCGCAAGCCCCTCCGGCTCGTCAAATTCCTCCGGGCGGATGACCAGCGCCGCGCGGTATTTTTCCGCGGCGCCGACGCGAATCTTCTCCCCGGCGTCCGGCGAGAGCGGATTGCAGAGAACGCCCATATAGTAAAAGATCTGCGAAAGCCCGGAGGCTTCGCTCTTCGATTTATCGATCAGCAGGATCATATCGTCACCTCTTGATTTTGTCCTTTCCATTATAGCAGATCTTCCCGCAAATTACAAGATGCGCAAAAGAACTTGACAGATCCGGAAAAAGACGGTATAATAAAAGAAAAAAGTTTTTGCGGGGGATAGGAATGAAAACCGTTTTGATCACGGGAGGAACGCGCGGCGTCGGCCGTGCGGTCGCGGAACGCTTTGCGAAGGAAGGCTATCGCGTCGCGTTCGTTTATCGCAGGAGCGAAAAAGAGGCGGAAGAACTCTCGCGCTCGCTCGGCGCCGTCGCCATCCGGGCGGATCTTTCGGATCGGGAGCAGACGCTTTCGGCGGCAGAGAAAGCCGAGGAGGCGCTCGGGCATATCGACGTTCTTGTCAACAACGCGGCGGTCTCCTCCTTCTCGCTTCTGCAGGATCTTTCGCCCGAAGAATGGGATCGCACGCTCGCGGTCAACCTGACGGCGCCTTTTCTGCTCTCGAAAGCCCTCCTTCCCGGTATGATCCGCCGCGGATACGGCAGGATCGTCAATATCAGCTCGATGTGGGGGATCGTCGGTGCTTCCTGCGAGGTGCATTATTCCGCCGCCAAAGCCGGGCTGATCGGGATGACGAAGGCGCTCGCCAAGGAGGTCGGACCTTCCGGGGTGACGGTGAACGCGGTCGCCCCCGGCGTGATCGCCACCGATATGAACGCCGCGCTCTCCGAGGAGGCGCTTGCGGCACTGAAAGAGGAAACGCCGCTCGGCCGCATCGGTACGCCGGAGGAGGTCGCCTCGGCGGTTTTCTTCCTCGCCGGGGAGCAGGCGTCCTTCATCACCGGGGAGATCCTGAACCTTTCGGGCGGTTATATCGTCTGAACGGCGTGGAAAAGGGCGTACCTTGTTTCTTTTTGCGCGAAATTCGCGGAAAATTTTCAAATAACTATTGCTTTTTTCCGTAAAGTTTGCTATAATAGCAAAGGATCGTACGATCGGACGGAGTCATACCAGCCGGGGCGGCAGCGGTGCCTTGTACCTGAAATCCGCTATAGCAGGGGTTCATTCCCCGCCAGAGGGCTGTTTTTGTGTAGTCTGCGCCGTCGTGATCTGTGTTGAAGGATGGGTCCTGCGCAACGTGCGGCTGTGAACCATGTCAGGTGGGGAACCAAGCAGCATTAAGCGGTTTTGCGCGTGTGCCGCAGGGAAGCCTGTCCGGAGCAGATGCGGCGGTTACCGTATGTAAGAATACGTTCGACGGTGGGGTGTATGGCTCTTTCCGATCGCCCGATCCTTCATGAAAGCGCGTATGCGGTGCTTGCTGAATACCGCTCGCGCTTTTCTTTATCCCGATTCCAGGAGGTCTCCGATGTCCGATTACCGTGCTTTATACCGTAAATGGCGCCCGGTCGATTTTGACGACGTATGCGGGCAGAACGGGATCACCGATATTCTCAAATACGAGGTCGAAAGCGGCAAGGTGTCGCACGCCTATCTCTTCTGCGGCTCGCGCGGAACGGGAAAGACCAGCTGCGCCAAGATCCTCGCCAAAGCCGTCAACTGCAAAGATCCGCACGGCGGCAACCCCTGCAACCGATGCGAGGCCTGCCGGGCGATCGACGCCGGGATCTCCACCGACGTCATCGAGATGGACGCGGCGAGCAACAACTCGGTCGATACCGTCCGCGATATGAAGGACGAGATCAATTTCACCCCGGCGGAGCTGCGCTATCGCGTGTATATCATCGACGAGGTGCATATGATGTCCCCCTCGGCGTTCAACGCGCTGCTCAAAACGCTCGAAGAGCCTCCGCAGTACGTCATTTTCATCCTTGCCACCACCGAGCTGCATAAACTCCCGACCACCATCGTCTCACGCTGTCAGCGTTTCGATTTCCGCCGGCTCACGACCGGCGTTCTGGTCTCCCGGCTGATGAAGATCGCCGGGGCCGAGCAGATCGACCTGCGCGAGGACGGAGCAAGGATCATCGCCCGCGCCGCTCTCGGCGGTATGCGCGACGCGATCAGCCTTCTCGAACTCTGCGCCGGCGCGCACGTTACGATCGATTCGGCGTTCGCCGCGGCGACAATCGGCGCCGGAAACCGCGACGTCGCTTATCGCATGGCGGAGGCGGTCGCCTCCTCCGATTATGAGAGCGCCTACGCGCTGATCGCGGACGTCGTGATGACCGGATCCGACCTGACGGTGTTCTGGCAGGATCTGATCGACGCCTACCGCGATATCATGGTCGCAAAGAGCATCCGCGGCGCGAAGGATTATCTTGATCTGACCGACGCCGAATACGAGCGGCTCACCGCCGTCTCGGAAAAATTCACGCAGGCAAAGCTCGTCTATCACGTCTCCCTCCTGCAATCGGCCTTGATGCAGATGCAGCGCGCCGGGGAATCCACCCGAAGCGTCGCCGAGATCGCCCTGACGCGGATGTGCGATCCGAAAATGCAGACCTCGCCCGAAGCGCTCGCGCTCCGGCTGGAGGACGCCGAACGGGAACTTTCCAAGCTGAAATTTTCCGGCGCGGCTTCCGCTTTCGCGCAGGAGTCCGCCAAGGCGGAGACACCGTCCCCGGCGCCCGTGCGCTCTCCGGTAAAAACCGAAGAAAAGGCGGTGCCGGCGGAGGATATTCCGTATCCCCGGTGGGGAAGGGTGATCCGCGAGATCTCGCAGATCAAGGCGTCGATCTCAAGGCCGCTCTCGCAGGCGACGGTGCTGATGCGCCCCGACGGCTCCTTCCTGATCAAAGTACCGTCCTTTTTCGCCACGAAGATCTCGGAGGACCGAAGCGAGCAGACGATGCTCGCCGGCGTGATCGCCGAGGTCGAAGGAAAAGAGGCGGCAGAGGTGCGCATCGAGATCGCCCCGCAGTCGTCCTCCGACGTCCGCACGCTCTCCGAGGAGCTGAACGACGCTCTGGATCAATGATAATTTCTACCGACAACCAAAAATAAAGGAGATATCCCATGAAAGTCAGAATCCCTCAGGGAATGGGCGGCGGACCGTCCAATATGCAGGCCATGCTGAAGCAGGC
>CADBPA010000207.1 GCA_902796505.1 uncultured Ruminococcus sp. | reverse complement strand
CGGACGGTTCGTCAGATCGAAGGTGCAGTCGGTGAACTGCACGCTGCCGCGCACCGCCGCCGAAACGGTCGCCTCATTGCGGACGAGCGGAAGAGCCTTCGCGCCCTCGGCGTAACCGAAGGTGACGTTCTCGAAGACGTAGGCGAAGAGTTTTGCGCCGTTGACCGACGGGACGTAGTTGGTCGAGGCGTTGCCCTGATAGGAGATCAGCGGCTGATTTTTCTGAAGGATCGTACCGTTCTTGACGGTAATGCGCGTCGGCAGGCTTCTCTTCGCGGTCGAAAGGAAGAGATGGTTTTCGCTCGTGAAGGTATGGCCGTTGAGGTCGATCGTCACGTCGCCGTAAACGAACGAGAGATTGTTGTAGTTATGCGTGCTGACGAAGTCGCGGCGCAGGAGAATAATATTGTTGACGAGCGGCGCGCTCATCGAATTCGAGCTGTTCTGCAGGTATCCGAGCGCACCCGATCCGCCGTCCGCCGCGAAGTGATCCGAGGCGGTCACGAAGACGCCCTTGGTATCGAACACGACGAACGGATACTTCTCCGCGTCGGCGTAGAGTTCGGGAATGGTGCCGTAGGGCGTTTCCAGCGGATTGACCTTCTGCGCGGTCGTTCCGACGAGAAGCTCCGCCGCGCCTTCGGCGTATTCGACGCCGGTGACGATCTCGGTCGAGGTCACGTCGCGGAAGTAAATCGGCGTTTCGCCCGCGCCGGGGAAGGCCGCGATGATCGAGAGCGCCTGCTGGATCTGTCCGCGGCTCTCGGCGTACTTCTCTTCATAGACGGTATAGACGAAGGAGAACTCGGTCCATTCGCCGGCTTTGGTATAGAAATTATAGAAGTAACCGTCGTAATCCGCCGTACCCATCGCAGAAGAGGTGCAGGTATTCATGCGGACGTTCAGGATGCGGGAGACGGTGTCGTACACCCTCATCGAGATGAGGAATCTGCGGCCGGTGTCCTCCGCGGTGAGCTTGCGCGCGGCGATGATATTGCCCGTCGACATGATGGCCTGAGGATTCTGATAGAAGGTCTCTTTCTGATAGACCTCCACGAGCTTCGGGGAAGTGAAGGCGAGGGCGGGCGTGCCGTCCGGCGCTTTGGTGAAGCTGTACTCCGCCGCGGTGGACGAAAGCGAGAAGCCGGTGTTCGCCGTGTCGAGCGGAGAGGAGAAGACGACCGTCTCGCCGGCGGTCTTATCGGTCTTGACGAGGAACGCCGCGCGGCTGCCTGCCGCAAGGTCTTTGACGGCGGCGGTCACGTCGAAGTCGTAAGATCCCGCTCCGCTGAGGCGGATCGTGCCGAGGGCGGCGCCTGCCGACGCGCCGTCAGGATCTTCGGGATCGAAGCCCGAAAGCGGATAGACGGTGAGGCTGTTCGCCGCGTCGCCTGTCACGTTCAGGCGGATCGACCAGAGGTCCGGCGTAAAGCTTTCGGGGGATACGGGTTTGTCAAACCAGACGTAGAGGCCTTTTTCGGTCTGTCTGCTCTGCGCGGCGGACGCCGATTCGACGCCGGTCTCAAAGCTGTAGGTCGAAGCCTTGCCGAGCGCCTTGCCGTTTCTTCCTTCGAGATCGGCGGGAACGGTCAGCGTATAGCTCGCCTCTCCGGCAAGCGTCGGGGTTTCGAGCGTCCAGAAAAGGCCGCCGAACGAGGAGGTCCATTTGCCCTCGACGGTGTTGCCGTTTTCATCTTTCAGCGTGATCTTTGCGATCTGCTCCGCGTCGACCGCGCCGGTGAACTGCACGTGGATGGGCGCGTCGGTCGGCATGCCGCCGTAGCTCGCTTCCCTCTCGATATAGGCGACCTTCGCCGCGTCGCCCTTGAGATAATAGTTCGAGACGTCAAAGAGCGCCTGATAGGTATCGAAGCCGTGGTTGCGGTCGGGACCGCTGACCAGCGTATGTCCCTTGTCGATCTCCACCCAGAAGGCGGGAATATCCATCGACCGGGCGGCGAGGACGAAGCGGTTGTTGGTGGAATAATAAGAACCGTCCGCGGTGTTGCAGGAGATGAACATCGGGCAGTGCGCGGGGGTGACCTGCTCGGCGCCGCCGCCGCATCCGGAATAGATGAAGTCCGCGCCGCAGTCGAGCGTCTTGCCGTTCGCGCTCAGCCAGGGCTGCGCTTCGCCGCCGTCGATCGTCGCGCCGTTTTTGGTATAACTTTCGGTCTTACCGGCCTCATAGCGCGTCTTTCCGTCCGCGCCGGGCATATAGCGGCGATTCTCGAGCAGTTCGGGATGCTCCTCGCCGAGCGAGGTCGCCCAGCCGCCCTTCGAGTTGCCGTATACGCCGATCGCGTTCTCATCGAAGGCGTAGGTCGCGTGGTCGGTCTCGGAGAGATAGCGCAGATAGCGCATCGCCGCGGTGTTGACCTCGTTTTCGTTGAACCAATGCACCGAGTAGGTGACGTTGTCGCCGGTCACCGAGCCGCTCGCCGGCGTGCTGCCGTCAAAGTAGCCGTAGTGATCGTTGCGCGCCATCGGAACGTAGGCGTAGTCGAATGCCGCCGCGGCGTAGCCGTTCAGCGGATAGCCGACAAACTGCGGCCGGTCCGCCGTCTGCGTGCCGGAGGCGAGATGCTCGCTCGAACTTGCCAGCGTCATGACCGGAACGTCCTTCTCCGGGGCGACCGGGTAGACGATATGCATATAGAGGCTCAGATCGATCGGGCTGCCGTCGGGCTTCACGCAATCGGTGATCTCTTCCGCTTTGGTGTATTTGATCTTGATGTACTTGCCGTCGGCGTCTTCGTTTCCGGAGGCGTCAAGCCAGACCGGAGAAGAACCGTCCGCCGCGTTCTGCGTCGCCTTGCGGCTGCCGTCTTCGTTCGCCCAGGGGATGATCTTCTCGCCGTGGAATCCGCGGAAGTCGTTGTTCCAGACGTCCACGATCCGTTCGAGCGTACCCTCGACGCCGTGTTTATCCATCTCCCAATAGACGAGGTTGAATACGGCGTCGTATCCTGCGGGAACGACCAGGTTGTTCGCGTATCTTCCGGTCGGGAATCCCGTGAGACCGGAGAAGAAACCGCCGCTCGTCACCTTGGCGCGCAGCGTCTGGATCGACCAATCGAGATCCGGGCTGACCGCCTTTTCGTTTCCGAGATAATCGAACACGGTGACGATATAGCCGCGCTTCAGCATCGAGGCGATGATCGAAACGTCGCTCGCCGTGCCGACGCGGGGCATCTGTGTGTTGACGACGTAGACGACCACCGGGGTGGCGTCGAGATCGTAGCCGTTTTTGATGACGGTCTCATCGTCCGCATAGACCGATACTTCGACCGGAATGCCGATATAGCCGTCGTTTCCGACCTTCTGCACGTCGCCCTTCTGATAGGCGGCGAAGGCCTCGCGGATCTCTGGCATCGCGTCCTCCTCCTTTCGGTTGTCGTCTGCCGCGAAGACGGCGACCGCCAGCAAAGCTGCCGCCAGAACGACGCAGGCGAAGACGATCCAGAGTTTTCTGCTTGTTTTCGCTTTTTTCATTCTGTTTTCCTCCCAATTTGAAAGATGTTCGGTACAGGGGTTTGACGGGCGTTTTCTCTTTTTGAGAAATGCTCTATCAACATTGTAACAAAAAAGGGTTGACAATGTATGCAATTTATGTTATAATTGACTGACAAAATTTGATGCGGGGGAAAGAATATGATCGTTCAGTCCACCAATTTCGGCGGCAGCAGCATCGTCCGCTGCGGCGTCCATACCGGAACGCACAATTACGGCGCACACATTCATCAGTTCCCGGAGGTCGTGGTCGTCCTCGAGGGGAGCATCGAATCGACCTGCGACGGCATCACCGAGACGGCGAACGCCGGCGACGTCATCGTCATCTCGCCCTTCCGCATCCACAGCACCTACACGCCGGAATATTGCAAGATCCTGATCTCGGTCTTCTCGAACGATTTCGTCTCGGAGTTTTTCGACGACAAGACCATCTATCTCAACGCCGGATCGACCGTCTTTCACCCCTCGCCCGCGGTCTTTGCCTATTTCTGCGAAAACCACACCCCGGAGCTTGCGCGGCGCTTCACCGTCGAGCGCCGCCGGAGCGATTACCGCACGCTGAAAGCCACCCTCTACGCCGTTCTGGACGAATATTTCCGCAAGTACACCCCCTCGGAGAAGCCGATCGTCACCTCCGCGCTCTCGGCGACGCTGCTCTACATCAGCGAGCATTTCCGCGAGGATCTTTCGCTCGGCTCGGTCGCCGAAGCGCTCGGATACCGCCCCGGCTATCTCTCGCATTGCCTCGACGTCCTGCCCGGCATCCGCTTCCCGGATCTGCTGGGTGCAATGCGCGTCGAGTACGCCAAAACGCTTCTGAGTCAGACCGAAGTTCCGCTCATCGACATTGCGATGGATTCGGGCTTTCCGACCGAGCGCACCTTCTACCGTGCCTTCGCAAGGTTTGCCGGCGTCACGCCGGGGACCTACCGCGCCTCGCTCAAAAACGGCTGATCGGCGCGCAAAAACGCGACACGCCCCCCGGCTTTCCGGTTTTCTCTCCCAATCAAAAAGGCTCTCCCTTCCGCCGGGAGAGCCTTTTTGCGGTCGTTTATTTTTCGGAAGATCCCTCCGCCGGGAGAGCGCGCCGCCGCCGATCGCTTCGGGAAAGGAAGAAGAGATAGACGCAGAAGAGGACGGCGGCGAACCCGCCGCCGAGGACGCGCGCGAGCGT
>CADBPA010000206.1 GCA_902796505.1 uncultured Ruminococcus sp. | reverse complement strand
GCGTGCTTTTTTGTTTTCGGGCTTTCTCGTCTATACCCGCCGCGTATAGCCTTTGCAATACTTGCGGTAAGCGATGATGAAGCAGACCATATGCGCGAGATTGTTCAAGATCCAGGAGATGGTATAGCAGATATAGAGACTTTCGAGCGAATGGAAGGAGGGGTAGACGAAACTCATCCAAATCACGCGGAAGACCAGCACGAAGACGATCCCGCAGATCATCGGCTGAGACGGATAGCCGAACGCCTGCAGCGCGCTTCCGTACAGCCCCGACATCGAGGCGATCGCATAGAAGGCGAGAATATGATGCATCCGGACGATGCCGCAGGCGATGGCGTCCTCCTCGCCGGGGATGTAGAGATTCAGGATCGGTCTGCCGAGCGCGGTCAGCCCGAGTCCGAGCAAAAGTCCGAGCCCGATGCCGAAGAAATAACAGAACCAGATGCTCTTTTTCACCCGCTCGCGGTTGCCGACGCCGATATTCTGCCCGATGAAGGCAAGGGCGGCGACGTGAAGCGCGTTCGTGAAGCTTGCGACCATGCCCTCCACGCTTGCGGCGGCGGTATTGCCGGCGATGGCGGCAGGGCCCCACGCGTTGATCGCCGATTGGATCTGCAGATTGGAGATGGAATAGAGCGAGCTGTTCACCGCGCCGGGGATGCCGATGCGGAGGATACGCCGCAGCATCTTCGGGTCGAAGCGGAATCCGCGCAGCCGGAAACTGCACGCGCCCTTCGCGCGGCAGAGCTGCACCATGACCAGCACCGCGCCGAGGACCTGCGAGGCAAGCGTTGCGATCGCAACGGCGGCGACCTTTTGCGTCAGGATCGCGCAGAAGAGGATATTCATCAGGACGTTGAGAAGCCCGGAGGCGATCAGGTAATAGAGCGGCCTCTGCGTATCGCCGCTGACGCGGATGATCGCCGCGCCGAAGTTGTAGATCATGATCGCCGGGACCGAGAGGAAATAGAGCCGCAGATAAAGCGTCGCGCCTTCGAGGCATTCTTCCGGGCAGGACGTCCAGACGAGGAAGCGATGCGAGAAGAAAAAGCCGAAGATCGCGATGGCGACCCCCATCACAAAACTGAAAACGATCGAAGTATCGACGCACGCCTTCACCTCGTCGTCCTTTTTTTCACCGAGCACGCGCGCGAGAATGACGTTCGTTCCGCCGGACAGCCCGATGAAGCTGTTGACGAGCAGCGCCACGATCGGCCCCGTCGCTCCGACCGAGGAAACGGCGTTCAAATCCGCCATATTGCCGAGAACGATGGTGTCCGCCGCGTTAAAGAGGACCTGGATCAGGCTTCCGATCATGACCGGAAGGCTGTAAAGCAGGATCGAGCGGACGAGCGGCCCGTTCAGAATGTCGATTTCAAAGCGCCGTTTTTTCGGCGCGGGCGATCCGCCGTCCGCCGCCAGCGGGGGGAGCGCCTTTTCGGTCATTTCCATAAAAATTTTTCCTGAAAATCCTTTCTTCGCGGCCTGGAGCGCCGTCCGGACGGCGGTGCTTTCGGAGCTCGTTCGGTCGCGCAAACGCCCGCGCACGCCGCGTTTCCCCGCGGTTTTGCATCGGCATTCGTCCGTTTTTTCCGCAGGCGCGCTTCCGCGCATTTTATTTATAATACATTCCGCCTGAAAAGTCAACCCTTTTCGCGCTTTTTCCGCCGAAAATATTTTTTGCTCTTGACAACGTCCCGCCTCTTTTGTATAATGGAAACAGAAAACAAGAAACGAGGGTTCTCTTATGGCAAATGAATCGAACGGCAAAAATTCCTTCCGCAGAGGAATGGACGCTTTTGCGAAATTTCTCCGCTCCTTCCCGGTGACGGCGATCCTGCTGATCCTCGCCGGCGCGATGCTGATCGCGTTTCCGGAGAGCGCTCTGCATATTCTTCTGCGCGTCGTCGGTGTTCTCGTCATTCTTTACGGCGTTCTGCAGATCTTTGCCCTGCTCATCGGCGCCGACTACGCCGGATTCGGCGTTCTCCTCTTTTTCGGACTGCTCTGGGACGTCGCCATTGTGATCGCGGGCACGATCCTGATCGCCGCGCCGGACAGCGCGCTGGCGTTTCTCGCGGTCATCGCCGGCGTGTATCTGATCGTGGACTCGGTGATCAAGCTCTACCGCATCCTGATGGCGCGCGCCGTCATCGCGGCGAGATTCGGTATCGTCTTCGACAGTCCCGCCCTGCGCGTGACCTTCACGGTCTGCTGTCTGATGACGCTCGTCGCCGGCATCCTTCTTCTCGCCTTTCCGCGCGAGTCCGCACGCTCGATGGCGATCCTCGCCGGCGCCTCTCTCGTCGTCGACGGCATCCAGACCGTCGTCTATCACCTTTCGGGCCGCAAACCGAAGGACAAAAACGCCCCGATCGAAACCACCGATTACGAGGATAAGACCTGACCTTGCCCCGCTTTTTCCTCAAAAAAAATCGACACGGCTGCCCCGTGTCGATTTTTTCTTTAGCTTCTTTCAGAAAAACTTTGCGTTTTCTGACCGGATCCCCTTGTTTTTGTTTTTCGGTCTGGTCAAAAGGCGGTATAGCCCAAAGCCGTCCGGACGGTCAGATTTCGTATGCAGACGGATTCCAAAGGAATCCTCGTCGTTCTCATCCCCGACGCTATACAGGCTTTCCTTTCGCCGCAAAAGTGGGCGGCGAATTTCCTTCGGAAAATCGGAAAGCGGCTTTCCTTTCGCCGCAAAAGTAGGCGGCGAATTTCCTTTGGAAAATCGGAAAGCGGCTTTCCTTTCGCCGCAAAAGTGGGCGGCGAATTTCCTTCGGAAACCGGAAAGCGGCTTTCCTTTCGCCGCGCCGTTCACGCGCCAAGCGGTATTTCCTACAGGGGCAATTTACGACCGTCACATGAAATTTC
>CADBPA010000205.1 GCA_902796505.1 uncultured Ruminococcus sp. | reverse complement strand
GGCAAACGTAAGAGAGGTGAATTTGTAATCGTGTCCGATCTTCGTGATATCGGCAACGTCCTTGGTCGCGCTGTGTCCGCCGTAACTTGCGGTATAGGTCGTCGTTCCGTTGGCTTCACAGGTGGGAGCGGCCTTCTGCGCGCTCGTCACCGTCGCGGAATAGGTCACCGTATGCTTGCCGTCATGCGAGCAGGTGTAAAGCGCGGTCGCGGTCTTGCCGTCCTCGGCAAAGGCAATGGAGGTGAACTGATAATCATGCCCGATGGCGGCGATCGGCTCGGTTTTCGTAACGCTTCTGCCGAGAAGAGAGGCGGTGTACGTGCGAACGCCGGATTCGGTACAGGTCGGCGCGGTCGTGACCGCGGAGGTCATCTCCGCTTTGAGCGTCTCCTCCACCCCGTCGCGGCGGCAGCGGCAAAGCGCGCTTGCCTCGTAGCCGTCCCAGCTCCAGGAGAGGACCTCATGATCATGCCCGAGCGCCGGGACCGCCGACGTCTCAAGCTGCACTTTGTCCCGGTCGAAGTCTTCGCCGCAGGTCGCGCAGTGGTAATGCCCAACCCAGCCCGGCTCGGTACAGGTCGGATCCTTCGGGGCGATCCAATCGGTAAAGATATGAACGTGCTCGCCCTGCATCTTATCCGAAATTCCCTTCGGAATGAGCAGAGCCGCCGCTCCGATCGCAAGAAAGACCAAAAGAAGGATGATCAGCACCTTTCTCTTCTTGCGGCGGTCGTCATCCCGGATGATTCTTTTTCTTTCACTCTTTTTCATAATGATCCTATACCCCTCAGATGGATTTGATCGTACACACGAGTACGGAAATAATTATAGTTATCTTGATTCTATCATCTTTTTCCGGTTTTGTCAAGTACTTCTCTATAATAAATGATATTTTTTTGAAAAAATCGCTCTTGACAAAAGCGCGGAGGGCGTGTATAATGAAAGCGGAATTCTAATTTATTAGGAAAGCGGAAGGGGTGAGCGCATGAAAAGTGGAAACGGCCGCGAGAAAGTCTGTCTCGTCAGCGAAGACCGGTATCTGCTCTGCGGGCTTGCGCGGGAGCTGGAAGGCGATTTTCTGCCTGTCCCCGCGCCGGCGGACGGCGGGATTCCGGAGGGGCTGTGCGTGCTGGATCTTGACGGATACGAAGGGGAGATCCCCGACGGCGCGATCCTGCTCTCGCGCGAAGAAGAGACGAGAGCGGCCTTTCCGGACGCGCTGCCGATCCCCTATCCGATCGGCGCCGTGGCGCAGAAACTCTCCGAAAAAAAACGCGACACGCCCCCGCTCTCTCTTGACAAAACTTCACACGCCGTCCGGCTCTTCGGTAAGACCGTCCGGCTCTCCGAGCTGGAGTTTTCGCTTCTTTCCTACCTCGTCTCCTACCGGGGAGAGGAGGCGGCGCGCGAGGCGATCTTACGCGACGTGTTCGGCGGCGGAACCACGCCGGGGATGCTGAACGTCTATATCCATTATCTGCGCGAAAAACTCGGCTTCGCCGGGCGCGTGATCCTGTCGAGCAGGGGAGGCGGCTACCGCCTTTCGCCGGAACTTACCGGGAAGAACGATTTGAGGAAAGAGGAGGAAAACGGCGGATGCTGAAACTCATCGAAGGCGGATTTTATTCGGACGCGCAGGAGGAAACGCTGCGCGCGCTGGAGCAGGACGTCGCGGCAGGGGCGCGCGTCTGGCTTTTCGTTCCCGAACAGCAGACGGTCATCACCGAAGAGCAGATGGCGCGGCGGCTGCCCCCCTCGGCGCCCCTGACCTTTGAGGTCACAAACTTTCCGCGTTTTGCCAATACGATTTTCCGCATCGCGGGCGGGATCGCCGGGAGGACGGCGGGGCGCGCCGAACGCGCGCTCCTGATGTGGAAAACGCTGACCGAGCTTTCTCCCCACCTCTCGTCGGGCGGCGCGGTCTCGCCCGGTACGATCGACAAAATGCTCGGCGCCATCCGCGAGATGGAGAGTTTTTCGATCACGCCGGAGGACCTTTCGGCGGTGGGAGGCGTGGACGGCGACCGCAGGCTCGCGCGCAAGCTCTCCGACCTCTCGCGCGTGATGGATCTTTACCGCAGCCTCTGTGCCGAAAAATTCTCGGACGGCGGAGACGAACTGCTCCGCACGGCGGAAAAACTGCGCGAACAGCCCGAGATCCTTCGCGGCGCGAAGATCTATTTCGAGGGATTCACCTCCTTTACCGAGCCGCAGTACGCCCTCTTTTCGGCGATCCTCTCGCTCTCGGACGTGACGGTCTCGCTCACGTTGCCGAAGGCGGCGAGGGACGCGTTCGAGTTTTCCGAAGTCCGCGAATACGAGCGAAGGCTACTCCGCGCGGCGGACAGGCTTTCGGTCGACAAGACGGCCAGGCGGGTGGAAGGGGTGCGAAAGATCAAGTCCGAGCTGCTTGCCGACGTCGGCGAAAATCTCTGGCGTACCGAGGCGAAAATCTACCAATATGACAACTATTATTTGCATAATCAGCAGGAACTCCGCCTGATCGAGGCGGAATCGTCCGAGGAAATGTGCGATTTCGCGGCGGCGGATATCAAGCGGCGGCTGATGGAAGATCCGGCGCTGCGCTACCGGGATTTCGCCATCGTCGTGCGAAACGGCGAAAACTACGTCGGCAGACTCGATCGCGCGCTGCTTTCGGCGGGCATTCCGATCTTCTTCTCGCGGCGGCGACCGGTCACGTCGTTTTCCCTGATCCGGCTGATCCGGACGGCGTACGCCGCGGCTTCGGGCTTTGCGCGCGCGGACGTGATCGCTTTCGCAAAATGCCCGCTTTCGGGCATGACGCATGAGGAGACCGACGAGCTGGAGATCTACTGCGAGACCTGGCAGATCACCGGCCGCCGCTTCACCGACGGAATCGACTGGAATATGAATCCGCGCGGATACGACGTCCGCCGCCCGGAGGGGAGCGAGGAATTTCTGCTCCGGGTGAACGCGGCGCGGGAAAAACTCATCCGGCCGCTCGCCGATCTCTCGGAGCGCATCCGCGGCGTTCACACCGTGCGCGAGCACGCCGGCATTCTCCTCTCCTTTCTGCTCTCGCTCGGCGTTCCCGAAGGGCTTGCCGCCGAGGCGTTGGCGCTCGAGTCCGCCGGGGAGACCGACGGGGCGATGGAAGTCGCCGGGCTGTATCAGGTCGTCTGCGATTCGCTCGACGTCCTCTGCGACCTGCTCGGCGAAGAGTCGGTGGACGACAAGACCTTTCTCTCGCTGCTGAACGTTCTGTTCGCCGAAGCCGATGTCGGACGGATCCCCGCCTACGTCGATTGCGTGACGGTCGGTTCGGCGGATCAGATCCGTCTGCGCGACGTGCGGCATCTCTATCTGCTCGGCACAAACGACGGAGAATTCCCCGCCGCGGTGGAGGACGCGTCCTTCTTCTCGGACAGAGAAAAGCAGGCGCTTGCCGCGAAGGGGCTGCCG
>CADBPA010000204.1 GCA_902796505.1 uncultured Ruminococcus sp. | reverse complement strand
TCGCGGCGTAACTGCCGAGCGAAAACGCGTCGGCGATCTGGCGGCGCACGCGGAGAAGATCCAGATAGTGATCGATCCGTTCCTCTTCGTATGCCTCGGCGCAGCGATTGAGCAGCCCGGAGAAGGCCGCCGCGTATTCGTCGCTCCCCGCGCCGTATTTTCCGTTCAAAAAGGCGAGGTGCTCTGCGTAGGTCCCGGATTCGCCGCCATAGTACACCGTCACCGTCTCCGGCGAAAGCGCCTCGTATTTTGCGATGAGATCGGCCTCGCGCTTGCGCAGAAGGCGAACGCCGTCCGTATATCCGACGGCGCCCGAAAGATCGTTCAGGATCGCGCGGACCTCTTCGTTCTGCAGGAAAACGCCGTAGAACGGCGAGTCCTTGACCGCCCGTACCAGCCCGCCGGCTTTCTCAAAATACGTCGGAAGGACCGCCGCAAAATAGTTCTTCTCGGCGGTGAGCTCTTCCGACCCGACGCCCTTTGCCGAGCGGATCTCGACCAGCGCGTACATCGTGTCTACCCGCTGCAGCGAGCTCTCAAGCGAAAGGATCTGCCGGATCGCGTCGTCGGCGTCCTTCGCCGTGCGGATCGTTTCGGTCACCTCGTCGATGCGGGTGTAGATCGCGGCGACGTTCGGCCGGCTGTAAACGATCTCGGAGAAGGGAACACCGCGCCGCTCGTCGGACGCCTCACCGTTGTTTTTACCGTGAGACGAATCGGGAGAGGACGGCTCCGACGGCGAGTCGGCGGCACTGCTCGGATGAGAGGCGAAATCGTAGTCTTCACTGCTCGCCATCGAGCAGGCGGAAAGTGCAAAAAGACAGAGAAAAACGATCAGCGCAAAAATCGCCCCGATCCCGTATCGCATGATGCGTTTCATAGCCGCCCCTCCTTTCCGAGTCTTATTTTCTCCTCCATTATAAGCGAAAACTGTGTATAGACCAAGAATTTTTTGTAAATTTTTTGCAAACAATTTGTGAACAATTTGTGAACAAAACCGTTCTGCGGCAAAAAATCAAAAACTTTGTCAAAAAATCACGAAGGGGACTATACAAAACTATTTTTTTGTGTTATAATAAATCTATACAACAAGAAAGAACATGGTCGGCAATGAAAAATCCATTTGAAAAAAAGAACAACGAACGCATCCGCCGGGGGCCCTCCCGTCCTTTTCGCGAAGAACGACCTGAACGGGAGACCTTTTCCGAGGAAGATCGCAGTCTGATCGGCGGAAGAAACGCCGTCAAAGAACTTTTTTCTTCCGGGAGAGATATCGAAAAGATCTACGTGCAGCGCGGAGAGCGGGAAGGCTCGATCCGTCTGCTCATCGGAATGGCGACCGAGCAAAAGATCCCGGTCATCGAGGTCGAGCGGCAGAAACTCGACCGGATGCTGCCGGATACCCGCCATCAGGGAATCGTCGCCGCCGTCGCCGAAGCGGAATACGCGTCGCTGGACGACGCGTTTGCTCTGGCTGAGGAGCGCGGGGAAGCGCCCTTCTTCGTGATGTGCGACGGGGTGGAAGATCCGCATAATCTCGGCGCCGTCATCCGCAGTGCGGAATGCTGCGGAGCGCACGCCGTCATCATTCCCAAGCGCCGCAGCGCGGGGCTGACGGCGGTCGTCGCCAAAACCTCCGCCGGCGCGCTCGCACACCTGCCGGTCGTCCGCGTTCCGAATCTCACCGCCTGCGCGGAAGAGCTGAAAGAGCGCGGCGTGTGGCTTTACGCCGCCGATATGGGCGGGGAAGACCTGTTTTCGACCGATCTTTCGGGTTCGGTCTGCGTCGTCCTCGGCAACGAGGGCGAGGGGATCTCCCGTCTCTTGAAAGAACATTGCGATTTCACCGTCTCGATCCCGCTTTACGGCAAGGTCGATTCGATGAACGTCTCCTGCGCCGCCGCCGTGATCCTGGCGGAGACCGCGCATCAGAAGCATCGCCGGAACTGACCGTCCGCGCGTATGCCATCTTATGAAAGGAAGTATGCCTGATGGACGAACGTAATCCCGCCGCGGCGCATGAGCAGGAAGAACCGCGCCTTTCCACGGCGATGGTGTTTGAAGACCTGTCGGACGAGAGTCTGTTTTCCGCCGCGCCGGATCCCGTCGCGGAAAAGCCGGCTTCCGTCTCCGCCGTCGGATCTTCCGCGCCCGAGCCGTCCGCGCCCGCCCCGGAAGAAAAAACGCCGGTGATAGATCCTCTCGCGGAGGAAGACCGGCCGCACGTTTTTGTCACCTACGTCCCTCGCTTTACCGAAGCGAGCGAACACTATTATATGAAAGACGATCCGAACGCTCCCCCTCTGCCGAAAGAAGAGAAGCCGTCCGCCTCCCGTGACGCCATCGATCCCACCGCGGAGATCGATTCGGTCCTCCCGGAAGAAAACGTCACGACCGTGGATACCTCCTCGCAGGAGCAGCCTGCCGAGGCGAGCGCGCTCCGCGTGCTGAAATTTTCGGTTTCCGATCCGCAGCCGTCCGAGGCGCCCGCAAAGACCGCGCCGGAGGAAGAGGAGAATATCCCCGAACCGTCGCCGGAGCAGGAAGAACCTGTCGAAGATCCCCTTCCGCCGCCTGCCGCCGAGCCTGCCGGAAAACGCCGCGTCGCCCCGGAAGGAGAGACGTTTGAATATCGTGAATATGAAGACGAAGAGTCGGAGACCTGTCCGCCGGACGGAACTCGCTCCGCAGAGAAGCAGGACGGCAAAGCCGATAAAAGGCGCACCGTCGGAGAATTTACCGCGCTTTCTGAGCGAGACAGCCTGAAGGATTCCTTCCTCGATCGGATGATGTCGATACGCATCCGTCTGATCGGCGTCTGCCTGCTCGGTCTGTTCGCGCTGTTCTGCAGCCTGCTTCCGCTGTTCGGCGGAAGCGTTTCGGAACTGTTCCGGTTCTCCGGAAAAGAATATCTGATTTCGCTTCTCGACCTCCAGTTTGCCGTCGCCGTCGCGCTGCTTTCGATCCCGGAGATCCTGCGCGCCGTCCGCGCCTTCCTTCATAAAAAGTTCACCCCGGAGCTTTCGCTCCTCGTCGCGCTTCTCCCGTTTACCGCCTACGGCTGGTATTGCTGCCTTTCGGAAATTCAGCCGGCGAAGGCACAGCCGGTCTTTTCGCTGCTTTACGCGGTGAGCGCGGCTGCGGCGATCCGTGCGCATCTTTTGCGCGTGAAAGCCGATTTCCTCGCCTTCCGCGTGATCTCCACCGGAGCGGAGAAATACGTCGTCGACCGAAAACTGACGCGTTCTCTCGAAAAGGAAAACCTCGCGCTGGACGGTATCGTGGACGAATCCCGCTCGCAGACCGCGCGCGTTTTCAAAACGTCCTTCGTGTCCGGTTTTTCCGCACGAACGTCGGAAAACGCCGAGGACAGCGCGTCCTCCTTCCTCGTCTTTCTCGTCGGATTCGGATCGGCGCTCGTCGTTGCGACGGTCGATTTCTTCCTGCACGGCGGCGACGTCTCCTACGCGCTTGCCGCATTCCTTCTGACCTATCTTGCCTCCTGCCCCGTGTTTTCTCTGCTTCTGCATAAAATGCCCTATTACCACGCCGAGCGCGCCTGCGCCGGCAAGCTCAGCGCCGCGATCGGAGAAAATTCGCTTCGCGATTACGCTTCGGCGGACGTGATGACCTTCGACGATACCGAGGTCTTCACCCCCGGCGACGTCAATTTTCACCGCATCCTGCTTTACGGAGACCGTACCAAGCTCCCGAAAGCGATGCGCCAGATGTCCGCGCTTTATATGGTCGTGGGCGGTCCGCTCGAAAGCCTCTTCCTCTCTTCGCTCGACCGGCGGCCGTATCCCGCACAGCGCGTCCATCCGGAACCGGACGGCGTCTGCGGAGAGGTGGACGGTCATCTGATCGATTCCGGAACGGCGTCTTATATGCACCGGATGAATATCGAGATTCCGGACGAGGGAAGAGAAGACTGCTCCGCGGATAATACCGCGGTCCTGTACGCCGCGGAGGACGGCGTGATCTACGCGAAATTTCTGATCCGCTACTCCTTCTCCGAAACCTTCACAAGTCTTCTGCCTCTTTTGAGCGAGAACAAGATCGCCTCTTTGATCTATACGAACGACCCGTGCGTCACGAATGCGCTCGTCTCCTTCCTGGCAAGCGGGCAGGCGGCGATCCGCGTGCTGAAAAAGAACCGGCCGTCGCTCCCTGAGAAGACCTATCCCGAGATCTCCTCCGGGCTTGCCACGCTCGGCGATAAGACCGACGCGCTCTCGCTGATCCTTCTGTCCAAGACCTACGTTGCCCTGCAGAGAAAATGCACGGCGGCGGAGAAGATTCTCGGCGCGGCCGGCGCTCTGATCGCCGTACTGCTCTCGCTGTTCGGCGCGATCCGTCCGATCGCCGTCCTCGCGCTCGCCGCGCTTTCGGCGGCGGGATATCTCGCGCTCCATATCGTCTGCCGCAAGCATTTCGTTCCGGTCTCGGATTTTGACGAGACGGACGCGGATCGGGACGGCAGGGAAGAAACGGAAAAAGAATACCATGTCACAGAATCTGAATGAGTTATCCTCCATCCTCAAATCGGTGGAGAAGCCCGGCCGTTACATCGGCGGGGAATATCATCGCGTGATGAAAGACAAGGCGGCGGTCAAATGCCGCTTTGCTTTCTGCTTTCCCGACGTCTACGAGATCGGAATGTCCAATCTCGGCGTGCGCATCCTTTACGACGTCCTGAACAAAGAGCCGGACGTCTGGTGCGAACGCGCCTACGCGCCGGGCAAGGATATGAAAGAAAAAATGGAGGAATATCACCTCCCCCTGACGGCGGTCGAAAGCGGCGATCCGGTCGCGGCGTTCGATATGGTCGCCTTCTCGCTGCAATATGAGATGTGTTACTCCACCGCGCTCGGAATGCTGAAGCTCTCGGGGCTTCCGGTCTGGGCAAAGGATCGCGGTGCGGACGCTCCGATCGTGATCGGCGGCGGCCCCTGCGTGTTCAATCCGGAGCCGATCGCGCCCTTTTTTGACCTGATCGACGTCGGCGAGGGCGAGGAAGTGCTGCCCGAGATCTGCCGCCTTTATATTGAAATGAAAGAAAACGGCAGTTATACGCGCGAAAAATTCCTCCTGGAAGCGACGAAGATCGAGGGCGTCTATATCCCCTCGCTCTATGACGTCAGTTATTTTGAGGACGGCAGGATCAAGGCGTTCACGCCGAAACTCCCCGGTCTTCCGACGAAGATCAGAAAGCGCATCATCGCCGATCTCGATACCGTATCTTATCCCGAAAAACTCGTTATGCCGTATATCGAAACGGTACACGATCGCATCGTCCTCGAAGTCTATCGCGGATGTATGCGCGGATGTCGATTCTGTCAGGCGGGGATGGTCGGTCGGCCGATCCGCGAAAAATCGCCCGAGACGATCTGCAAAGCGGCAAAATGCCTCTACGACAACAGCGGCTACGAAGAGATCTCTCTCATCGCTCTGTCCATCAGCGATTACACGCGTCTGCGCGAGTTGACCGACGGTTTGCTCTCCTGGACGGACGACGCGCACGTCAGCCTTTCGCTCCCGTCTCTGCGCCTCGACAGCTTCTCGGAGGAGCTCATGGAGAAGGTTTCGAGCGTCCGCTCTGCCGGACTGACCTTCGCGCCGGAAGCCGGAACGCAGCGCCTGCGCGACGTCATCAACAAGAACGTCACCGAGGACGACCTGCGCCGCTCGGTCGGCATTGCCTTCCGCGGAGGGAAGAGCGCCGTCAAGCTTTATTTTATGGACGGGCTTCCCACCGAGACGATGGAGGATATCGAGGGAATCGCCGGCGTCGCAAAAACCGTCATCGACTGCTACTATGAACTTCCGAAGGAAGAGCGCCCGCGCGGCGGCGTCAACGTCACGATCAGCGTCTCCTGCTTCGTTCCGAAGCCTTTTACGCCCTTCCAATGGGAAAAGCAGGACAGCATGGAGCAGTTTACCGAAAAGCAGGAGCATCTGCGTTCGGTGATCCACGACCGCCGCATTCGTTACACCTACCATAACGCCGATACTTCCCGTATCGAAGGCGTTTTTGCGCGCGGAGACCGCCGCGTTGCCCACGCGATCGCCCTTGCCGCCGAGGAAGGCGTTTATCTCGACGCGTGGGATGAGAATTTCAGTTATGAAAAGTGGCTGGATCTCTTCCGCCGCACCGGAGTCGATCCGGATTTCTATACCACGCGCGGCTTCGGTCTTGACGAGATCCTGCCGTGGGATATGATCGACGCCGGCGTCTCGAAGGAATTTCTCCTGCGTGAGCGCGAGAAGGCCTACCGCGCGCAGACCACCGTCTCCTGCGCCGAACATTGCAATGGATGCGGCGCCGATCATCTCGGTGGGAAAACGGTATACTGCCCGAAGAAAAAGGGAGGTGATCCGGTATGAACGAACGCCTTGCCTCCTCGCCCTACGTGACGACGACGCCGGAAAAGAACAACGGCGGCTATATCACGGTGCGCGTCCGTTTCCGTAAAACCGGTAGCCTGCAATATATCTCGCACCTTGATCTGATCCGGACGCTCTCGAAAGTCATCGTCCGCACCCACCTGCCGCTCTGGTACACCGAGGGCTTCAACCCGAAGCCGAAGATCTCCTACGCCGCGCCGCTTTCGGTCGGCACCGAGAGTCTTTGCGAATATATGGATCTCCGCCTGACCGAGTACGTCAGGGAAGAGGAGATCCGCGCCGCGCTCAACCGCAATCTGACCGACGAGATGCAGGTCGAAGAGGTCTATTATCCTCTCTCGAAGATCACCGATCTCTTCTGGCTTTCCTATGAGATCCGCATCCATACGGTCGGCGCCTCCGAAGAACTTGCCGAGGACTGCCGGAAGGTATTGAACGCCGAGCGCATCCCGATCGTCAAAAAAGGCAAGGCGGGCGAGCACGAGGTCGATATCCGCCCCTCCATCCGTCAGGCGGAAATCTCGCTCGACGGCGGGGAGATCGTCCTCCGTTGTATCCTGCGCGCGGACGCGAACGCCTTTCTCAATCCGGAGCATCTGATCAAACTCCTGCGCGAAAAATGCGGCATCCTTTCCTGTCCCGTTCTGATCCGGGAATGGTACTCCATCCTGCGCGTGGAAGCCTATCGGGAAAACCTCGATTTGTTTGTCTGATTTGCCATTTTTGCAAAGAATTATTTACAAAATGCTCTCAAAATTCCATCCGGAAAGCCTTTTCAGCCTTGCAAGCGCGCTCAGGACTTTTTGCTTGACGGCGATAAAAGTTTGTTCGTCTCCCGCTTCTGCCGCGCCGGAAAGCTCGGCGAGGTCCTGCTCGATCTGCCGCAGCGTCGCGTGATGGATCGTCAGCGAAAAGAAGGCTTCCCGTCGGCAGAATTCTTCTTTTGCATTTTTTATCCGGAGAACGTCGCCTTCCGCCCCCAACGCGGATACGGCGTTCTCGATTTTTTCGATCTCCCGGCGCAATGCGGCGGCGTTGCCGACCGCAAAGATACAAACGGCAAGAAGGATTCCCACCGCGATCCACTTCGTTTTCATTCCGATCCTTTCTCCTTTTCAATACGGTTGATCTTTCCGTCGTCGTCGATCGTCAGAAGAAAAACGCTCTTTTCTCCTCCCGGTCCGCAGGCTTTCCCGATCCGCTCCGGATCTAATCCGAGCGCGTCGAGATTTTCTTTTTGCAGAACGCCGTCCGCGACCAGCACGTGAGCGATCCCGCCATGCCCTCTGTCCTGCTTTTCGAGGATCGAGACCTTTCCGTTGGATTCGAGAATGCAGTAGTCGATCTCCCGGATATCGCCGATCCCTTTCTGTCGGATCTCCGAGAGAAGCTCGCCGATCGAAATGCGATTTTCTTCCAGCTTCCGCTGCAGGATCCTTCCTTTATATATAAGGTACACCGGATCGCCGTCCAGTGTGCTTTCCAGCTTCTGCGATTTTTGTTTCCACCCGGCGATCAGCACCTCTGCCGAAACCAGAAAGCAGCCCGGCAGGATCGCGTTCAGAAGCGGCAGATCCGGATCGCCGATCGGTAGCGCGGCGATCTCCGAGATCAGGAGCGTGAAGATCAGTTCGGAAAGTTCCAGCTCTCCGATCTGCCTCTTTCCCATCCACCGCATCGCCACGCATAAAAGAATATATATGATCAGTGTGCGAAACAATATAGCAATCATGCATAGTCCTCCCCG
>CADBPA010000203.1 GCA_902796505.1 uncultured Ruminococcus sp. | reverse complement strand
CGCGGGCGCCTCGCACACCGATCTCTACGACGGCGGCGAAAGAAAGGTCATCCCCTTCGACCGCCTCGCGGACTTCTATCGCAAAAATTTCGCCTGACTGTGGACTTTGATCGCAGAAACTTCGCCTGACCGCGCATTTTCTGCCGCAAAGCACGCCCGACGGCGGATTTTATCGCAAAACGATACCTGACCGCGGACTATCCTTCTGTCTCCGTCCGCTTACCTCCGGGAGAAAAAATCTCCCGGATTTTTTCGGAAAAGGGATTGACACCGTGTCAGAAACGTGCTATGATATGATTGACACGGCGTCAGAAAATCAAAAAAACGGAGGCTATTATGAAAGCCAACAGTTCCGAAGAACGCAAAGACCGGCGCAGGGAAGAGATCCTTGCCGCCTGCGAAAAACTTTACGGCAGCCTGCGCTTTCAGGAGATCACCATGAAGCAGATCAGCGAGCTGACGAGCTTCACCCGCCCCTCGATCTACAACTATTTTCCCACGAAAGAGGAGATCTTCCTCGCGCTTTTCACGAAGGAATACGACCGCTGGATCGAGGACCTCGACCGGTTTGCCGGGGAGCATCCGACGATGGACGCGGACGCCTTTGCCGACGGCGTCGCCCAAACGCTTTCGCGCCGCGGACTGCTTCTGAAACTGCTCTCGATGAATCTTTACGATATGGAGGAGAGCAGTCGCCCGGAGGCGCTCGCGCGCTTCAAAGAGAGTTTCGGCGGATCGTTCGCCGCGGTCGGCCGCTGTCTCGACCGGCTCTCTCCGGCGCTCTCCGAAGCCGCAAAGGAGAACTTCCTTTATTCCTTTTTCCCGTTCATGTACGGCATTTACCCCTACACCTCGGTGACCGAAAAGCAGAAAACCGCGATGGAGCAGGCGGGGTTCGCCTTCAGGGAGCATACGATCTATGATCTTACGCGCACGGCGATCCGCTCGCTGCTCTCCGGGACGGGAGGGACGGTATGAGCCTGACGATTCTGCTGTTTTATACCGGGAAGGGCGGCGCCGCCCGGCGCTTTGCTGAAGAGATGGAGAGGCGCGGGATCGCCGCGAAGATCCGCGCCGAGGACGGCAACGAGCGGTACGAATATTTCTTCCCGGCGGAGGACGGCGAAACCGTCCTGCTCATCGACAAATGGAGAGATCCGGCGGCGCTCGCCGCGCACCACGCCTCCCCGATGATGAGGGAGATCGCCGCGCTGCGCGAAAAGTACGATCTTCATATGGCGGTCGAGCGCCTGCGCCCGGCGGAGGACGGCGGAGACGACGAAAAATTTATCCGGAAATGATCGGTCGCCGTGACAAAAAAGATAAGAATATAGAAAATAAGAGAGGATGATCTGATGAAAAATCAAAGAAACGAAAAGATCGTACAGACGGCAGGGCGCGACGCGCTCGGCGGATTTGCGCCGGAGTTTGCCCGGCTCAACGACGATATTTTGTTCGGCGAGGTCTGGAACGGAAACGGGATCGATCGCAAGACGCGCTGTATCGTCACCGTCGTCTCGCTGATGGCGTCGGGGATCACCGATTCCTCGCTCGTCTACCACCTGCAGAACGCGAAAGCCAACGGCGTGAGCCGCGAGGAGATCGCCGCGATCCTCACGCACGCGACGATGTACGTCGGATGGCCGAAGGGCTGGGCGGTGTTCCGGCTCGCCAAAGAGGTCTGGAACGAGCAGGAGAGTGCCGAAAGCGAAAAAGATCGCTATCAGAGCGAAGTTTTCTTCCCGATCGGCGAGAAGAATCCCTACGGGCAGTTCTTCGTCGGGCAGAGCTATCTCGCTCCGCTCTCGACCGCGCAGGTGCCGCTGTTCCACGTCACCTTCGAGCCGGGATGCCGCAACCATTGGCATATCCACCGCGCAAGATCCGGCGGCGGACAGATGCTGATCGCGGTCGGCGGACGGGGATATTATCAGGAATGGGGCAAGCCGGCGGTCGAGATGCTGCCCGGCACGGTCGTGAACATTCCCGAAGGCGTCAAGCATTGGCACGGCGCGGCGGTCGATTCGTGGTTTTCGCATCTGGCGATCGAAGTGCCGGGCGAGCAGGG
>CADBPA010000202.1 GCA_902796505.1 uncultured Ruminococcus sp. | reverse complement strand
TCTCCCACGGCGTACGGCGAACAGAAGCCGCGCGAGAGGGCAGCCGTGCCGCCGCAAAGCGAGATCCGCCGCGCCCCCGACCTCTTTGAAAAGCCGTCCGGCGCGGAAAAATTCGGCGTCGAAAAATTTGCTCCCGGCACGAAGGTCACCCACCCGATCTTCGGCGACGGCGAGATCCTCTCGGCGCGGGATATGGGCGGAGACGTCCTCTATGAGGTCGTCTTTGAAAGCGGAGCGAAAAAGAAGCTGATGGCGACCTTCGCCAAGCTCAAGCGCCGGTAACCCTCTCCCCGAAGGGCAGAGAAAACCGCGCGCAAAAAATCCGATCCATCCTTTTATTCATAAGAGAAAAGCGAAACGAAATATGATCACCACTTGTCTTTTTGACCTCGACGGAACGCTGCTCGATACCCTCGGCGGCATCACCCATTTTGTCAACCAAACGGCGCGAAAATACGGCTTCGGGGAGATCACCCCGGAGCAGACCAAGGTCTTTGTCGGCAACGGCGCCGAAATGCTCATCCGCCGCGCCTTCCTCGCCGGAGGTCTTGATCCCGACGCCGACGAGGCGCTCTTTCGCCGCGCGCTCGCCGATTATAACGCGGCGTATGACGCCGACTGCTATTACAAAACCGCCCCCTACCCCGGCATCCCCGAAGCGCTCGCCGGGCTGAAGGCGCGCAGGATCCGCCTCGGCGTGATCTCCAACAAACCCGATCCGACCGCGAAGTCCACCGTCCGCCATTTCTTCCCCGGCGTCTTCGACGAGGTACTCGGCGCACGCGAGGGCGTCGCCCTGAAGCCGGATCCCGCCGGCGCAAAAGAACTCTGCGCGCTCCTCGGCGCCTCGCCGGAGCAGGCGCTCTATTTCGGCGATACCGGCACCGATATGAAGACCGGGCTTGCGCTCGGCGCGGCAGCGACCGTCGGCGTCCTCTGGGGCTTCCGCAGCCGAAAAGAACTCGAAGAAAACCGCGCGCAGATCCTCATCGGGCATCCCTCCGAAATTCTCGGAATTTTGAATAAATTTGAGAAAGGATGAAAAAATGCAAACAAATGTTTTCAAATTTGAGGAAAAAAGCGAGATCGACCTCGCCTATCTGCTCTATCTTCCGCAAGACCGCAAGCCCGGTGAACACCTGCCGATGATCGTCTTTCTGCACGGCGCGGGCGAGCGCGCGGACGCCGCGGAAGGGAAGGTCTCGCTCGTCGCCGTCAACGGCATTCCGCGCTATATCGAGGAAGGGAAATTTGCGCCGCACGCGATCGTCCTCTGCCCCCAATGCCCGAAAGAGAAGGTCTGGAACAACCTGACCGCTCCCCTCAAAGCCTTGATCGACCGCGTCGCCGAAGAGCAGAACGCCGATCCCGACCGCATCAGCCTGACCGGGCTTTCGATGGGCGGCTACGGCACCTGGGAAATGGGCGCCGCCTACCCCGGCTTTTTCGCCGCTCTCGCGCCGATCTGCGGCGGCGGCATCTCCTGGCGCGCCCCGGTCATCGGCAAAACCCCCGTCCGCGCCTTCCACGGCATGGAGGACGACGTCGTCCCCTGCCGCAATTCGACCGAGATGTGCGACGCGCTGCGCAGATCCGGCGGCAACGTCTCGCTCACCCTCTTCGCCTATGAGCGGCATAACAGCTGGGACGCCGCCTATCGGCAGACCGATCTGCTCTCTTGGCTTCTTTCTGCGTGCAGAAAAGGGTAAAAAGCCGGATTGCGGCTTTCTTATGTCTTTTGCGAAAACTCCCCATGCACCGTATGGGGCTAACATTTGCAAGCAAATGCCCTCGCCCGAAAAGTAGGGCTATCGCTTCGCTTTGTTTTTTTGCAAAAGCTACCCTTTTTACCGTATGGGGCTAACATTTGCAAGCAAATGCCCCCGCCCGAAAAAGTTCGGATACCGCTATGTCCGGACGATAAAACGAGGCATCCCCTTCACCGTATGGGGCTAACATTTGCAAGCAAATGCCCCGCCCGAAAAAGCAAGAAAACTGAAAAACAATCGGCTTTGCAATACAAGTGATATAAAATCCGACGAAATCGACAGCCATACTTTTGCGGGCGCGGCTGAAGCAGCGCCCCTACGGCGAAAGTGACAGTTTTTGTGAAACGATCAGACCAAGAGATATTCTGACTTTTCTGATGCGGTCGTTTACAGGCAAATGCCCCGCCCGAAAAGTAGGGCTATCGCTTCGCTTTGTTTTTTGCAGAAGCTACCCTTTTACCGTATGGGGCTAACATTTGCAAGCAAATGCCCCCGCCCGAAAAGTAGGGCTATCGCTTCGCTTTGTTTTTTTGCAAAAGCTGTCCTTTTTACCGTATGGGGCTAACATTTGCAAGCAAATGCCCCCGCCCGAAAGAAGTTCGGATACCGCTTTGTCCGGACGATAAAACGAGGCATCCCCTTCACCGTAGGGGCGGTGCTTCAGCCCCGCCCGCCAGAGTAAAGGGATCATTCTGTCCGATTTTATATCATTGCACTGCAAAGCCGAATGTTTTCGATCGTCTTACTTTTTTCGGGCGGGGCTAAAGCACCGCCCCTACGGTCTAATGACGCGCTTTTGCTCAAAGCCGAAGAAAAGATACATTCGCGCTTTTTCGGGCGCGGGCAGAGCCGTTCCGATCAGCGGAGACGATGCAACTGAACTGTGCGCCGGAACGGAGCACCGCCCCTACGGTAGAGAAGCAAACCTTTCTGCATAGCCGAGGCAAAGCAGCGATATCAGAGCCGTTACAAGTTATCTTTATACCCGTCGATTCCCCCCACACAGAATCATTTTTCCGAAGGAGGCTTTATGAAAAAATTGCCGGTACGCAAGGTCATACGCCTGCCTCATTTTGATTATTCCGGCGCGCACTCCTATTTTATTACCGTTTGCGCATATCAAAAAGCCTGTTTATTTTCCCGTATTTCCGGGAAGCGGAATCCGCGCGTTTGTTTGACTCCGATCGGTTCCTTTGTTCGGGATCAGATCCTTTGCATTTCGGAAAAATATCCATCCGTCTCGGTTGATCGCTTTATTGTAATGCCGAATCACGTTCATATGATTTTACGCTTTTTGCCGACCGATAACCTCTCTGCTCCTTCTTTGCCGGATGTTATGAGAAGTTGGAAAGCCCAAACCTCTTTTTACGCAAAAAGAGATTTCGGTGCGGCGCCGTTGTTTCAGCGATCCTATTATGAACATATCATCCGCAATCGGGAGGATCGGAGGCAGTGCGCGCTTTATATTTTATATAACCCGATCAATTGGCGATTTGCGGCGTCCGGTCGCCGCTCCGGAAAAAGCCGATTCACCGGGGAATGAAATCACTTTTTTGTGCAAATCGCATAATTTACGCGCGGAAAATTTGGCGCGCAGGCAAAATATTTTTCGGATAAGAGGGAAATTTCAAATTTTCCTCTTTCTTTTTTCGCGCGGATATGCTATGATAAATTCAGATCCCTATCAAAAACGGCGCGCCGCGGAAGCCGCCGCCGTCCGCCGCCCGGAAAATTCCGGCGCGGCGCGCATTGCCATCTCGGAGGAAAAACTTATGAAATTTCAAAATCGCAAGATCCGTACGTTTGCTTTGATCGCGGCTTTGCTTGCTCTTACGGCGCTGCTGCTTGTCGGCTGTACCGGGCAGGAGGATCCGCCGAAGGACACGCCGTCCGACGAAAGCTATCGCGTGATGGTCTCCTGCACGACGGGCGTCTCGGTCGTCGGCGAAAACCCGATCGAGGTCAAGTCCGGTGACGACGCGGTATTCACCGTCCGCTTTGAGGACGGTTACGTCCTCGATTCTCTCTCGGCGGGAAGCCTCGACGGCGACCGGCTGACCATCCCGAACGTGACGAAAAACACCGCGGTCACCCTGAAGGCCGCCCGCGCCTACCGCGTGGAGGTCGTCTGCTCGGAGGGCGTTTCGGTCACCGGGGAAAACCCGGTCTCGGTCAAAGCCGGCTCCGACGCGACCTTTGCCGTCTCCTTTGCGGAGGGCTACACCCTGCAGTCTCTCTCGGCGGGCAGTCTCTCCTCCGGCGTGCTGACCGTCCCGGCGATCGCTGCCGACACGACGGTCGAGATCGTCGCCGCGGAATTTGCCTACCTTTACGATCCGAACGGCGGCACCGTCGATCCGACCTCCCGGAATATGACCGCCGCGACCTACTATACCGCCGCGCTCACCGAGGACGGCAGAGTCAGGATCCGCTTCTCGGAGGACTACGCCGCGAAGTTCGGCGTCCTCTCGACCTTCTGGGACGACGGAACCTTCCATAGACAGGGCTATCTTCTGAAAGAATACAATACCAAGCCCGACGGCAGCGGCGAGGGCTACAGCCTCGGCTCGAAATTCTGGTCCGCCCCGGTGGACGGACGCGACGCGGTGCTCTACTGCATCTGGGAGCGCGTCTACGAGAGCGATTTCCTCTATGAAGATCACACCTTCGCGCGCCCGGCGGGAGTTTCGGCGCAGAACGCCCCCGATTGGCAGGAGTCCGGCGTGATCGTCACCGGCTACCGCGGCGCGGCAAAAACGCTCGCCG
>CADBPA010000201.1 GCA_902796505.1 uncultured Ruminococcus sp. | reverse complement strand
GCAAAGTTTATGCGCAACGCCGAGATTCGACGTCCCGACGCCGTATAGTCCGATTTTTCGCAGTGGTTTCATACCGCACGCCTCGCGTTATCAAGGATATTATCATCCTATTCGCCCGGCGCCCGGTCGGTGAACGCTTTCCGTTTTGTCTTTTTGTATTTCCAGCACGCGCAGCGTCCCTCCCGAAACCGAGAAGCGGATCTCATATCCCGCGTAGCGCATGCCGTACTCCCGCCCAGCGTTCTCCTGATACCCCGGCCGGGGATCTTCCGCGAGAAGCGCAAGAACGCACTCGCGGATCTGCAGCGGAAGCGCGCCGAGGAGATTTTCGGGATCGGCAACCTCCAGCCGCGCCCCCTTCACCTCGTCGGCAAACCCCGAAACCGCGTCCGGGTGGCTGTCGGTATAGGCGATATAGGGCTTGACGTCATAGATCGGCGTGCCGGAGAGCAGATCCGCCCCCTCGACGAGCAGACTGCAATCGTTTTCGATCTTCAGAAGCCTGACCGAGGAAAGCCCGATCGGATTCGGGCGAAAGGGAGAGCGTGTCGCAAAAACGCCGACTCTTCGGTTTCCTCCGAGCCGCGGCGGCCGCACCGTCGGCGACCATTCGGGGCTCACCGATTCGGAAAATTCCCAGATCAGCCACAGATGCGAATAGCCCTCCAGACCGCGCAGCGCTTCGGGGCGCCGGTACTTTGGCAGAAAGACGATCCGTCCGCGCGTCTGCCCGACGATCCCCGCCTGGCGCGGAATGCCGAATTTTTCTTTGAAATCGGTCTCGATATAGGCGATCGGCTGAATCTCCACCCGGCGCACCCCCTTTTTTCTTTATTGTAACATATCCCCGCGCGCTTTTCAAGAGAAAATTGAGAAAAAGGTTGACGGAAGATCGCCGGGTGTGCTATAATAGTTTTATTCTGAAAAAACGGAGAGGGAAAATGGAATTTGCAGAGAAGATCGCAGCGGTCCGCCGGATCCTGCGCGAAAGCGGAAACGCCGTCTTTTTCGGCGGCGCCGGAATTTCGACCGAAAGCGGCATCCCGGATTTTCGCGGAAGCCGCGGTCTCTATACCGCCTCGGAGGAAAGCGATCCCCCGGAATATCTGCTCAGCCGCAACTGCCTGCTTAACGAGCCGGAAAAGTTTTACCGTTACTACCGGACGAAGATGCTCTACCCGGACGCACGCCCGAACGCCGCGCACCGCGCGCTTGCAAAACTCGAAGAGCAGGGGATCCTCCGCGCCGTCGTCACCCAGAATATCGACGGTCTGCATCAGGCGGCAGGGAGCAGGACCGTCTATGAACTGCACGGCTCGACCGCTCGCGCCCGCTGCGACCGTTGCGGAAGGATCCATCCCGCCTCCGCGATCGCCGGGGGAGACGGTATTCCGCGCTGCTCCTGCGGCGGACTCATCCGTCCGGATATCGTGCTGTACGAAGAGGGGCTGGACGGCGAGGTTTTCGAGGCGGCGGATCGCGCGATCCGGCAGGCGGACGTTCTGCTCGTCGGCGGCTCTTCGCTCGTCGTTCAGCCGGCGGCGTCGCTCGTCTATCGCTTCCGTGGGCGGCACCTCGTCCTGATCAATCTTTCCGAAACGCCCTGCGACGGAATGGCGGAGTATCTTCTCCGCGCCCCGCTGTCCGAAGTCCTGCCCGCCCTGACCTGAAAATTTTCGGCAAAAAAGCACGAAAAGAATCGTCCGGAGCGCGAAAAATCGCGCTTTGCTCTTGACAATCTCCGCGCGCTCGGTTATAATAGATATAATTCACATCTTTATGAGGTATCTTGGCATGGCAGAAACGAAGGAGCAGCCGTCAGGTTGTAAGATCTCGCTCGCCGGCGATCTCGGAAGCGGAAAAAGCACCATCTCCGAATGTCTGGCGCCGATGCTCGGAGCAGTCCGGTATTCGACGGGGGACATCGTCCGAAAGATCGCAGGGGAGCGGGGAATGACCGTTCTGGAACTCAACACCTATATGGAAACCCACCCGGAGATCGACCGGGAGATCGACGACGGGCTTGCCCGTCTCTCCGAAGATCCCCGCGCCATGATCATCGACTCCCGGCTCGCGTGGCATTTCACGAAAGGGACTTTCAAGGTCTATCTTTCGGTCGATCCCGCGGTCGGCGCCGCGCGCATCATAGGAGCGAACCGCGCGACAGAGCAGTACCGCTCGGTCGAAGAGGCGGAAGCCGGCGTGCGTGACCGCCGCAGAAGCGAACGCCGCCGCTACTCCGAAATGTACGGAGTGGACATCAAGGATTTCGGGAACTACGATATGATCGTCGATACCTCCTACGCGTCCCCCGAAAAGGTCGCCTTCGCCCTGCGCGAAGGACTGCGCGTCTGGAAAGAAGATCCCGAAACGCGCGCCCTGCTCGTCTCCCCGAAGCGCCTGCTCTACCCGGACGACGCGCCGGATTTCGCGCTGGCCGCCGAATATTCCGACCTGATCGTCGCCGGCGAGGACGTCCCCGCCGTGCGGGTCTTTGAATCGGACGGCGATCTCTATATCGCCTCCGGCGTCGAATCGGCGCTCGCCTACGCGATGGCGGAAAGCGATTTCATCCACGCCGAGCTGGTCTCCGGCAGTCCTGCCGGGAAAACCTACGTCCGCATGGCGGACTCTCTCTGA
This sequence comes from uncultured Ruminococcus sp., assembly GCA_902796505.1. Lineage (GTDB taxonomy): Bacteria > Bacillota > Clostridia > Oscillospirales > CAG-272 > UBA1740. The sequence goes on along the minus strand of CADBPA010000201.1, from coordinate 2,730 downwards.
ATTTCACCCGAACAAAGGAAATTTTATGCTGACTCTTAAGAAAAAGATCGCCGCCCTGCTTTCCGACGCGGTGGCGAAAAACTACGGCGAAGGTCTGCTGACGGCGGACGATCTCTTCGCCATGCTCGAATATCCCCCGGATAAAACGCTCGGAGATATCGCCCTCCCCTGCTTCCGCCTCTCGAAGGTCGCAAGGCGCTCGCCCGTGATGATCGCGGATACCCTTGCCGCCTCGATCTCCGATCCGGCGCTCTCCGCCGTCACCGCCGTGAACGGCTATCTCAATTTCAAGATCGCCACCGGAGAATTTACCCGCCGCGTGATCGCGGACGTTCTGGAAAAAGGCGACCGCTACGGCTCGCCGATGTGCGGAGTGGGGAAGACCGTCGTGATCGACTACTCCTCTCCGAACGTCGCAAAGCCCTTCCACATCGGCCACCTCGGTTCGACCGTGATCGGGCATTCCCTGAAACTCCTCCATCAGTTCGCCGGCTACAACTGCATCGGCATCAACTATCTCGGAGACTGGGGCACGCAGTTCGGAAAGCTCATCGTCGCCTTCCGCGATTGGGGATCGAAAGAGGAGATCGAGCAGAAGGGCGTGGACGGCCTCGTCGCCCTCTACGTCCGCATCAACAACGCGATCGGCGCCGAGGAAAAAGCGAGCGTCGAAGCGCAGATCGCCGCCGGAGTCCCCGAAGAGGAAGCCCAGCGGCACAAGCATTCGGCCCTCGCCGACCGCGCCCGCGCCGAATCGCATAAGCTTGAGGAAGGCGACAAGGAAAATCTCGCGCTCTGGCGTTGGTTTGTGGACATCAGCCTCGCCGAGTACCAAAAGACCTACCGCCTGCTCGGCATCACCTTCGACAGCTACAAGGGCGAGTCCTTCTACAACGATAAAATGCCGGCGCAGGTGCAGAAACTGCGCGACCTCGGGCTTCTCGAAATCGACAACGGCGCTTCCATCGTCCGCCTCGACCGCTGGAATATGCCGGTCTGCCTGATCCTCCGCAGCGACGGCTCGACGCTCTATCCGACAAGAGACATTGCCGCGGCGTACTACCGCTACGAGACCTATCATTTCGATAAGGCGATCTACGTCACCGCCGCCCAGCAGTCTCTGCATTTCGCACAGTGGTTCAAGGTCGTCGAACTGATGGGATATCCGTGGTACGACAGACTTGTCCACGTCCCCTACGGAACGGTCAGCGTCAACGGCTCGAAGCTCGCGACGAGGACCGGAAACGTCATCCTCCTGCGCGATCTGTTCGCCGAGGCGATCCGCCGGGTTTCCGAGATCACGAAAGAGAAGCACCCCGATCCGCAGGAATGCGCCGAGATCGCCGAAAAGGTCGGCGTCGGTGCGGTGATCTTCTACTACCTCTCGAACAACCGTATGCGCGACATCGATTTCGTGATGGAGGACGCGCTCTCCTTCGAGGGCAACAGCGGTCCCTACGCGCAGTACACCTACGCGCGCTGCTGCTCCATCCTCGAAAAGGCTCCCGAAACGGCGGACGGCGTCACCGACGGGGAAGCGTCCCCCGAAGAGTTCGATCTTGCGAAAACGCTGTCGCTCTTCCCGGAGCAGGTCGCTCAGGCGCTCGCCGATTACGAACCGAGCGTCGTCACCCGGTATATCCTCGATCTCTGCGCGGCGTTCAACCGCTTCTATCACGAGTGCAAGATCGTCTCCTGCCCCGATGAGAAGATCCGCGCCCGTCGCCTTGCCCTGACGCGCGCGACCAAGCAGGTCCTCGCCACCGCGCTGCATCTGATCTGCCTCCAAAGCCCGGAGAAAATCTGATATTCGCAAACAATTCTTTGCAAATTCCGCTATTTTGATTATAAAAACAAGGGAGAAATATTATGTCAGGCCATTCCAAGTGGAACAACATCAAGCACAAAAAAGAGAAATCTGACGCGGCGAAGGCGAAGATCTTCACCAAGATCGGAAAAGAGATGGCGGTCGCCATCAAAGCGGGCGGTCCGGATCCTACGGTCAACTCGAAGCTGCGCGATCTGATCGCCAAGGCGAAAGCCAACAACGTGCCGAACGATAACATCCAGCGCACGATCAAGAAATTCTCGGAGAACAACGACATCGTTTACGAAGAGATCACCTACGAAGGCTACGGTCCGTCCGGAGTCGCCATCATCGTCGAGACCTCGACCGACAACCGCAACCGGACCGCCGGCAACGTCCGCGCGTGGTTCAACAAATACGGCGGCAACCTCGGTCAGAACGGCTCGGTCTCCTTCCTCTTTGAAGAGAAGGGCGTCATCACCATTGTGGACGAGGACGAGGAGATCGAGGAAGACAAGATGATGGAGGACGCGCTCGAAGCCGGCGCCGAGGACATCAGATCCGACGAAGGCGAGTACACCATCTACACCGCGACCTCCGATCTTGACGCCGTCCGTGACGCCATCATCGCCAAAGGCTACAAGATCGAGACCGCCGACCTCGCCAAAGTCCCGACGACCTACGTCGCCCTCGAAAAGCCCGAAGACATCGAAAATATGGAGAAAATGCTGGACAAATTCAACGAAGACGATGATGTAAATGCCGTCTACACGAACTGGGACAACTAATTGGTGTCGGCATATTTTACACAGACCATTTCATTATTACCGTTCTCTTCCTCGGAGTACCAATCCGTACACCGTCGTCAGAGAACGGTAATTCTGTGCAAAATCTGCTCGACACGGGTAGTAAGTGCGCGGCAT
>CADBPA010000200.1 GCA_902796505.1 uncultured Ruminococcus sp. | reverse complement strand
GGGAAAGGGGGCGAAAAGAAGGCGCGCGGAGAGCAAGGGGAGGCTATGGGCAGGAAGAGAAGCAGGAAGAGGAAAAGAATTTTTTGTTTTTTTGCGGAAAAAACTTGAAAACCGCGTTTCGATGTTGTATAATAGAAGAGACAAGTTATATTTTAATATATTTTTTTCGCGTGAAAAAACCTCGCGTGCAAAGAGAGGATCGCTTGAAAAGCGCGGGACATGCAATCTCGCGTTCGTGGAAAGGATCGCTGGAAAAGCGCGGGACATGCGATCTCGCGTTCGCGGAAAGGATCGCTGGAAAAATGCGGGACATGCGATCTCGCGTTCGCGGAAACGATCGCTTAAAAAGCGCGGGACAAGGGGTTTTCGCGTAAAAAAGAAATTTTCCGGCAAGGGAGGGAGCCGCCATCGAACAGATCTATACCATACCGGTCAACGAAGCGTTTGACCGTGTTGCCGAACACCCGGAAGACGGATGCCCCTTCTGCGTTCTTTTCAAAAAGCTCGAAGAGGACGAGCTGGACATCATCCTCGGCGCTTCGATGATGGAGCCGGACATCCGCATCAAGACCAACGAGATGGGCTTCTGCCCCCGGCATTTCGGGCGGATGATGAAGCGGCAGAGGATGCTCGGCATCGGGCTGATCCTGGAGAGCCACCTCGCCGAGGTCGGAAAGAAGCTTTCGGCGAAAAATCTGCTCGGCGATCCCTCGAAGGAGAGCCGGGAGCAGCTGCGGCGGCTCGGCGAAAGCTGCTATATCTGCTCGCGCATCGGGCGTAACCTCGACGCGATGATCTCGACCGCCGTTCTCCTCTTCGAGACCGACTACGCCTTCCCCGAAAAATTCGCAAAAACGCCCTACTTCTGCCTGCCGCACTACACCGCGATGCTCGACTATGCGGCGGCGAGGATGAACAAAAAGAACTACCGCGCCTTTTTCGACCGGGCGCTGTGCATCGAAAAAAACTATCTTGACGGACTGACCGGCGACGTCAGCTGGTTCTGCAAGAAATTCGATTACCGTTACGACGAGGAGCCGTGGTACAATTCCAAGGACTCGGTCAAGCGGGCGATCGCGTTTCTCGGCGGAGACCGGGAGGAATAAGCCGGAGGGACGGCAGGAAAGAAAGGACGAGACTATGATCATCGAAAAGATCACGATCAAAAGCTTCGGGAAGCTGAAAGACCTCACCATGGAGTTTTCCGACGGCATCAACGTCATCGAAGGCGAGAACGAGGCGGGCAAAAGCACGATCGCCGCGTTCATCAAATATATGTTTTACGGCTTCCCGGACGGAGCGCGGAACGGCTCCCCGAAGCCGGACGAGCGCAAAAAGCGGCTGAACTGGGATACCGGCATCGCCGCAGGCTCGATGCAGATCCGCTCGAAGGGAAAGCGGTATCTCATCACGCGCTCGACGACGCCGTCCGAAAACGGCGTGTCCTATAAAGAGGAGAACGCCGTGCTCGATCTGGAGACCGGCGCGCCGGTGTTCGGCAAAGCGCCCGCCGGGGAGATCTTCTTCGGCGCCGACCGCACGCTTTTTGAAAACACCGCCTTCATCGGCCGCCTCGGCGAGACCGACATTGACGAGGACGCGGTGAAAGAATCGATCGAGAACATTCTCTTTTCGGCAAACGAGCATCTGAATATCCGCCGCGCGCTGACAAAGCTTCAGGAAAAGGCGGACGCCCTGCTGCACGAGAACAACACCGGCGGACTGATCTATGACCTGACGCAGAAAAAAGAGCGGCTGGAGCAGGAACTTGCCGAGACCGACGCGAACAACCGCAGCGTCCTCGGCCGGGAGGCTGAACTGCACAAGCTCCGCATCGAGCGGGACGCCGCCGTCAAAGACCTTGAAAACCTGAACGACCAGAATATTTCCTACGGCAACGTCATGATCATCCAGTCCTTCGACAGTCTGCACGATCTGGAGCGCGAGTGCGAGGAGAAGACCGAGCGGTACGAGCGGTATATCGAAGAGAATACCGTCGGAGGCTTCGTGCCGGACGAAAACTACCGCGCCGAGGTCACCGAGGCGCGCAGGACGGCAAACGAATGCCACCGCAGGCTCGATCAATGCGAGGAGGATTATCTGCGCGAAAAGAACGCCGTCGGCATCACGCGCGAGATCGAATCCGCCATCGAGCTTGCCGACAGCGAGGGCGGCGAAAAGAAACTGACCGTCAAGGCGAAGGCACTGCACGCCGGCGTGATCCGCTCGATCCTGCTCGCCGTTCTCTGCCTGCTCGCCGGCATTGCCGCGGCGGTGTTCGAGGTCGTCGGCAAAGAGAGCGCGCAGATCCTTCTGACGCTCGGATGGGTGCTTCTCGCGCTCGCCGGCGCGGGGGTGATCTTCTCCGCCGTTCTGCTGATCCTCGCGCTGCGCCAGCTCCGGGCAACGTGTGCGACCTACGGCACCGGAAACTATACCGATCTTCTGAACAAACTCGCCGTCATCGGCGAGGCGCGCGAAAAGCGCGATCATATCATCGCCTCCACCGACTCGGCGCTCGTCGCGCTGGAGCAGGCGAAGGCCGACTACCGCTCCGCCGTCGAACGGCAGAAAGAGACGATCCTGCGCTGGGCGCCGGATACCGATTTCGAGCGCGGAACGGCGGCTCTCGACGAATTTGAAGCGAAGCTCGACGCCTTCCTCGGCGAGCGCGCCCGGCTGAACGACGAGCGCGTCAACAGCGAGATCACCGTCACCGACGTGCGCCGCCGTCTTTCGGCGTACAACGAGATCGACGTGCGCGCCAAGGTCTCCCCGCTCAAGCGCAAGGTGCTTTCGGGCGTCAATCACGACGAGATCACCAACCGCATCGCCGCGACCAAAGAGACCATTGCGACGCTTGAGCGCGAGCTGAATCAGAAGGAGGACGAACTCGCCCTGCTGAAGCTCTCCGAGCGCGATCCCGGCGAACTGTATTCGCGCATTCAGGTCCTCGAGCGGCAGATCGCCGAACAGACCGAAAAACTGCTTTCCTACCGCGCGGCGTACGCCGCGATCGAACACGCGGAGGCGAAACTGCGCGAGGAGATCTCGCCGCGCCTCGGCGAATACGCGACCTCGCTGATGGAGATCATGACCAACCGCCGGTACGGCGGCGTGAAGGTCGACGACGGGCTGATCGTTTCCTTCACCGACGAGGAAGGCCGGGAACGCTCGGTGGACTTCCTTTCGGGCGGCACGCGGGATATGGCGTACATCGCCGTCCGCATGGCGCTGATCGATATGCTCTACCCGGATACGCCGCCGGTCTGCTTTGACGAAAGCTTCGCGCATCAGGACAACGTCCGCGCGCGCTGCATGATGCAGGCGATCGCATGGCTCGCCGACACGAAGGAGCAGCAGAGCTTCCTCTTCACCTGCCGCTCCCGCGAATCCACCCTTGCCAGAGAAATACTCTCCGGCTCGGCGATCTTCAAACTCACGGCGAAAAAGAATTCCTGACAAAACGGCGGCGGAACTCCGCCCCGAAAAAAACACTCTGCGAACATAGGAGAATATCATGGAAAACAAGAAAAGGATCCTGCTCGTCGGCTCGGCGAATATGGATCTATCGATGAACGTGCTTCGCTGTCCCGCGCCGGGCGAGACGCTGATCGACGACGGCGGCGTTGCCTACACCCCCGGCGGAAAGGGCGCAAACTCCGCGATCGCCCTGCAGAAACTCGGCGCGGAATGCGTCTTCTGCACCCGGCTCGGTCCGGATCTGCACGGGCAGAAGCTCTTCGGCTACTACAAGGAACTCGGACTTGACACCTCGGCGATCCGCGTGGACCACGAAGCGCCGACCGGGCTTGCCGTCGTCATCAAGGAGGCGTCCGGGCAGAACCGCATCGTCGTCTACCCCGGCGCGAACGCCAATCTCACCGCCGACAACGTCAGCGAGGCCTTCGCCTGCGCGCCCGACGCCGCCTACGTCAATTTTGAGATTCCCTTCCCGATCGCCGCGCAGGTCATCCGCACCGGAGCCGCCCGCGGGATCCCGGTGTTCGTGGACGCCGCCCCGGCGTCGAAAGAGCATTCCTTCGCCGGTCTGCCCGAGGTCGAGGTCTTTTCCCCGAACGAGAGCGAGACCGCGATCTACACCGGCGTGACGCCGCTCGGATACAACACGGCGCTGCAGGCGGCGCTCTCGCTTTCGCGGATGGTGAAAGCGAAATATATCGTCATCAAACAGGGTGAACGCGGCGCGTTCATCTACGACGGAAAATCCGGGAAGATCGTTCCCTCCTTCCGTCCGGACGCCGTGGTGGACACCACCGCCGCAGGCGACGCCTTCACCGCCGCGCTTGCCGTCGAATATATGCGCAACGGAGGGGATATTTACGCCGCCGTCCGTTACGGCTGCGCCGCCGGCGCGATCGCCGTTTCGAGAAAAGGCGCGAGTTCCTCGATCCCCACCGAAGAGGAAGTGCGCGCGTTTCTCGCGCGCAGACGATGAAAGGTCGGGGCTTGCCAAGCGACCGCGTCCCCTTTCCGCAGACCGTCCGCCCGGCGTCCGGAGGAAAAACCGAATGAAGAACCCGGCATTTCTCGCCGTCGTCGGACCGACGGCGTCCGGCAAAAGCGCGCTCGCGCTCGCGCTCGCGGAGGAGCTCGGCGGCTGTGCGATCGTCTCCTGCGACTCGATGCAGATCTACCGGGGGATGGATATCGGAACGGCGAAGCCGACCGCGGAGGAGATGCGGCGCGTGCCGCACCGGATGATCGACCTCGTCTCCCCGGAGGAAAACTACAGCGTCGAAAATTACCGCGAGGACGCGGCGCGCGCGATCGCGGAGCTGACCGGGGAGGGGCTTCTGCCGATCCTCGTCGGCGGAACGGGGCTGTATCTCGACGCGCTCCTGCGAAAAAGCCGAGGAGAGATTCCCGAAAGCGACCCCGTGTATCGCAAAAACGCCGAAGCCCTCGGCGCCGACGCGCTTTGGGAGAGGCTCTGCCGGATCGATCCCGCCGCGGCGGAAAAAACGCACAAGAACAATCTCCGCCGCGTGATCCGCGCGCTGGAGATCTACGATAAGACCGGACGGACGAAGAGCGAACTCGACGCCGAAAGCCGCGTTGCGCCCGATTCCGGAAACCTGCTCTTCGTTCTCGATTTTCACAATCGGGAAAACCTCTACCGCCGGTGCGACGAGCGGGTGGACGAGATGTTCCGCGCAGGACTGTGGCAGGAGGCGGAGGGGCTTTACCGCTCCGGCGTTCTGAAACGGGACTCGACCGCCGCGCAGGCGATCGGGTACAAGGAGATCCTCGCCGCCGCCGAGAACTCGGAGGGCGATGGGTGGGCGAGCGAGCAGATCAAGCTCGCCACGCGGCATTACGCCAAGCGCCAGCAGACCTGGTTTCGCCGCGAGGAGGGCGCGCACACGCTCTACGTTGACCGAGAGGACGGAAGTCTGCGCCCGAAAGAGGAACTGCTCTCTGAAGTCGAGCGCGCGATGCTCGGCTCGGCGGCGTTTGCCGACCGTATCCCGGAGCGTATCCAACAAAGAATTCACACGTAAGGACGATAAAACGACATGAACAGTACAGAACTGAAACAGAAGCTTGCCTCCGGCGCGCTCGACCGCTTCGGAGAACTTTACGCCGATCCGAAGGCGCAGGCCGAACGGATGACCGCCGCCGTCGGGGCGTTCGAGAAGATCTTCGGCGAGGGGCGGGAGGTCTCGCTCTTCTCGGTGCCGGGGCGGACCGAGATCGTCGGCAACCACACCGACCACAATCACGGCTGCGTGCTGGCCGGAGCGATCGACCGGGACATCATCGCCCTCGCCGCAAAGAACGGCGAGCGGGTGATCCGCTTCTTCTCGGAGGGCTACCCGATGGCGGAGATCCCGCTCGACCGGGTGGAGGATCCCGAAGCCTTCCCGAACTTCTCTTCCGATTCGCTGATCGCCGGCATGTGCACGGCGTTCCGGAAAAACGGCAAGCAGATCTGCGGCTTTGACGCCTACGCGACCACCGAGGTGCTGAAAGGAAGCGGCATCTCCTCCTCCGCCGCCTACGAGGTGATGATCGGAAACATCCTGAATCATCTGGCGAACGGCGGGCAGATCCCGAACGAGGAGATCGCAAAATACGCCCAATACGCCGAGAACGTCCATTTCGGAAAGCCCTGCGGACTGATGGATCAGATGGCGTGCGCCGTCGGCGGATTCGTATTCATCGATTTCGCCGATCCCGCCTCCCCCGTCATCGAGCCGATCTCCTTCTCGCTGACCGACGCGGGGTATGAGCTCTGCATCGTCAACACCGGCGGCAACCACGCCGATCTCAACGAGGACTACGCCTCGGTACCCGCCGAAATGAAGGCGGTCGCGGCGCTGCTCGGCAAAGAGGTGCTGCGCGGAGTGACCGAGGAGCAGATCCGCGAAAAGATCCCCGAACTGCGCGAAGCGGTCGGCGACCGCGCGATCCTGCGCGCGCTGCACTTCGTCGAGGAGAACAAACGCGTACTCGTCGCGCGGGACGCGCTGAAAGCCGGGGACGTGCCGGCGTTTCTCGACGTCGTGACGGCGTCCGGGCGCTCCTCTTTCATGTATCTGCAGAACGTCTACACCGTCAAGAACGTGCGCGAGCAGGGGCTTTCGCTCGCCCTCGCGCTGACCGACCGCGCGCTCGCCGGGCAGGACTGCGCCTTCCGCGTACACGGCGGCGGTTTTGCCGGGACGATCCAGGTGTTCCTGCGGCGCGAGCACGCCGACGAATACTGCGACCGGATCGAATCGGTCTTCGGAAAAGGCGCGGCGATGCGCCTGCGCATCCGTCCGCTCGGCGCGGTGAAGCTCTTCTGATCCCGCGTGATTTGAAAAAAGAAAGGAATTACGATCATGGCAACGAAAAAATCCACTGCGGCGCAGGAAAAAGCGCCTGTCAACGATAAGAAAGCCGCTCTCGAATCGGTCATCTCGCGCATCGAGCGCGAATGCGGAAAAGGCTCGATCATGCGCCTCGGCGATACGCCCGCGCTGAACGTTTCCGCCGTCTCGACCGGATCGCTCGCGCTCGACTTCGCGCTGGGCGTCGGCGGCATTCCGCGCGGAAGGATCACCGAGATCTACGGTCCGGAATCCTCCGGTAAGACCACCATCGCGCTCCACGTGATCGCCGAGGTGCAGAAGCAGGGCGGTTACGCCGCGTTCATCGACGCCGAGCACGCGCTCGATCCGGTCTACGCCAAAAAACTCGGCGTGGACACCGGGGAGCTTCTCGTCTCCCAGCCGGATTACGGCGAGCAGGCGCTGGAGATCGCCGACGAGCTGGCGTCCTCGGGCGCTGTGGACATCATCGTCATCGACTCGGTCGCCGCGCTCGTTCCCCGTCAGGAGATCGAGGGGGATATGGGCGATTCGCACGTCGGACTGCAGGCGCGCCTGATGTCGCAGGCGATGAGAAAACTGACCGGCTCGATCGCCAAATCGAACTGCATCGTGATCTTCACCAACCAGCTGCGTGAAAAGGTCGGCGTCATGTACGGCAACCCCGAAGTGACCACCGGCGGCCGCGCGCTGAAATTCTACGCCTCGGTGCGCATCGACGTCCGCCGCGTGGAGAGCCTGAAAAACGGAAGCGAGGTCTACGGCGCGCACACCAAGTGCAAGGTCGTCAAGAACAAGGTCGCCCCTCCCTTCCGCGTCGCCGAATTCGATATCCTTTACGGAAGCGGCATCTCGAAATCCTCCGAGATCATCGAGATCGCGCTCGAACTCGGTCTCATCGACAAGAGCGGCTCCTTCTTCTACTACGTCAATCCGCAGACCGGCGAGGAAGAAAAACTCGGTCAGGGCAAGGAAAACGTGCGCAAGCTGCTCGAAACCAAAAAGGATTTCGCCGCCGAACTCGAAGCGCAGGTGCGCGAGAAGATGTCGCATATGACGGCGGAGGAAGTGCAGGCCAATAACGACGACTTTGATGACCTCGACGACTTCGAGGAAGCCGAGCTTTGAGAAGCCTCGGAAAATGCGGCTCTGCCGCCGGGGGAGACGACAGCTCTCCCCTCTTTCTTTGCCGCGTGCGCGAAGGCAAGGACGGAAAATATCTGATCCTCGACGCGGCGGCGGACTCCCCCGACGGCGAGCGGGCGCGCTACGTGATCCCGGTCTCGGTCTATGAGGCGATCGGCTACCCGATCCGAGGGGATCTTCTCGGCGGAGAGCGGGCGCAGAAGGTCAGGGACGCCGACGAAGAGATGCGCGCGCACCGCGCGGCGATGGATCTGCTCGCCTACGCCGACAACAGCGAACGCTCGCTTCACCGCAAGCTCCGGCAAAAGGGCTATTCCGACCGGGCGGCGGAGGACGCCGTGCGCGCGGTGGTGGAGGACGGCTTTCTCTCGGAGGAGAGGCAGCTTTCCCGCCTCATTGAGCGCGAGGCGAATGAGCGGCTCTACGGTCCGCGTAAGATCACGGCACGCCTTTACGCGAAGGGCTACTCTGCCGAGCGCATCCGCAAAGCCATCGACGAAGCGGTGGCGCAGGGCGCCGTGAACTTTCGCAAAAACCGCGAAAAACTGATCCGGAAAATCACGCCGAAACTGCTCGAAACCTGCGAGAGCGACGAGGAATTTTCCGAGAAAAAGAAAACGATTCTTTACAAATACGGCTATAAAGCCGAATAAATCGGCATTCCGCTCGATTTTTCCAAACGCTATTCAAAAAAGAAAATCCATTCCGAATCGATGAAGATCCACCGAATATGAAACCTAAAACTTCTGATCCCCCCCATCCCTCCCGCGCGGCGCTCTTTCGCGCAGGGTTAACCGACGGCGTTCCGATCGGGCTCGGCTATCTTGCCGTCTCCTTCGGATTCGGCATTGCGGCAAAAGCGGCAGGGCTTTCGATCCTTGAGGCGGTGCTGATCTCGGTCTTCAACGTGACCTCCGCCGGGCAGCTCGCCGCCGTCCCGATCATCGCGGCGGCAGGTTCGTTTGCCGAACTCGCGCTTGCCCAACTCGTGATCAATATGCGCTATTTTCTGATGTCGATCTCGCTCTCGCAGAAATACGATTCCACCGTCCGCACAGGCGACCGGCTTCTGATCGGCTTTGCGGTGACCGACGAGATCTACGCGGTCGAGACGGCGAAGCCCGGCAGTCTTTCGCGCCCCTATCTTTACGGCGTGACGGTCGCGCCGCTTGCCGGATGGTGGCTCGGAACGCTGCTCGGCGCGCTCGCCGGCGCACTGCTGCCGGCGTTTCTGATCTCGGCGCTCAGCCTCGCGCTCTACGCCATGTTCATCGCCATCGTCACCCCGGACGCGAAGGAAAACCGCAAAGTCGCCCTCTGCGCCGGGCTTGCGATCCTGATCTCCTGCGCCTTTGCCTATATTCCGGCGCTCTCGCGCGTTGACCGCGGATTCGTCATCATCCTCGCGGCGATTGTCTGCGGCAGCCTCTGCGCGTGGCTCTTCCCGATCCCGGACGAGGAGGACGGGCAGGACAAAGGCGGCAGAGAGGAGGTGACGGCGGATGAGTGACACCCTTCGTTTTCTTCTCTATCTTTTCGTGATGGCGGGGGTGACCTATCTCATCCGCGTTCTGCCGCTGCTCTTCGTCCGCAAGAAGATCCGCAGCCGCTTTCTGCGCTCTCTGCTCTACTATTCGCCCTACGCCGTTCTCTCGGCGATGACCTTCCCCGCCGTCTTTTCGGTGACCGAACACCCGGTCAGCGCGATCCTCGCGGTCGCGGCGGCGATCGTCCTCGCCTTTTGCAAGAAGAAACTCGTCGTCGTCGCCGCCTGCGCGGTCGGCGTCGCGATCCTCTCCGAAACGCTTTTCTATTTTCTCGCATAAAAAAGAAAACGCAAAAAGACCTTCCGGAATCGCTTCGGAAGGTCTTTTTGGTATCGAAATAGAAAGAATTGTTTGCATTTTCGCACAAAATCGCGCGAAAGAGATCGGCTTTTCGGACGGTCAAACGCGCAGGGATCGCACGGAAGCGAATCAGAGATCGCGCGAATCAGAGATCGTGCGAATCAGAGATCGCGCGGATAGGTGAGATCGCCGTAGGTCGGGACCGGCCAGTAGTCGCGCGCCGTCAGCGTTTCCATTTCGTCCACCGTGCGGCGCAGGGCTGCCATCTTCGGCATCACCTGATCTTTATAATAGAAGGCGGCGGTGCTTTCGCGCTTTTCGGCGGCAAGCGCCTCTGCGCGCTCAAGGGCGCGAAAGTCTCGGTAGGCGCGGTCGAGCAGGACCGAAAGGCGGCGGATGAGTTCCTCCTCGCAGCCGCAGTTTGCCCCGGAGGGGAGCGCTGCCTTGCGCTCGTTCACCGAGCGGGAGAGATCCGAAAGATAGCGCGAGACGGCGGGGATGAAATCCCGGATCGTCATTTCGAGCATCGTGCGCGCCTCGATGTTGCGGATCTTGCGGTAGGCATCGAAAAAGACCTCGCGCCGCGAGAGGATCTCGGTCCGGCTCATCACGCCGAATCGCTCGAAGAGCGCGACGTTCTTTTCGGCGGCGAAGCGTTCGTAGGCTTCGGGGGCGGTACGCAGGATCGAAAGTCCGCGCGCGCCGGCTTCCGCCTCCCATTCGGGGGAGTAGGAGTTGCCCGAAAAGAGGATGCGGCGATGGGCGCGGAAGGTATCGGCAAGCAGAGCGCGCAGCTCTCGTTCGCGGTCGTCCGCCGCGGCGAGGCGGTCGGCAAATTCGGCGAAGGAATCGGCGACGGCGGTGTTCAGCACGATGTTCGCCAGCGCGATGTTCTGCGACGAGCCGAGCATACGGAACTCGAATTTATTGCCGGTGAAGGCGAAGGGGGAGGTGCGGTTGCGGTCGGCGGTATCCTGCCGGATGGGCGGCACGGCGCGCGCGCCGAGCGACATATCCTTTTTGCGGTGCGGCAGGTATTCGCGCTCCTCGATGAAGGAGTCGATCAGGTCCTCAAGCGCGCCGCCGAGGAAGACCGATACGATCGCCGGGGGCGCTTCGTTTCCGCCGAGGCGGTAGTCGTTGCCGGCGGTCGCCGCCGAAACGCGCAGAAGATCCTGATATTCGTCCACCGCGCGCAGGACGGCGGCGAGGATCAGCAGAAAGCGTTTGTTCTTTTCGGGCGAATGGCCGGGCTTTAAGAGATTGTCTCCGCGCTCGTCGGTCAGCGACCAGTTGTTGTGCTTGCCCGATCCGTTGATGCCGTCGAAGGGCTTCTCGGAGAGCAGGCAGGTCATACCGTATTTCGGAGCGAGTTTTTTCATGCACTCCATCATCAGAAGATTCTGATCGACGGCGATATTGACGGTGGTATAGATCGGCGCAAGCTCGTGCTGGGCGGGCGCCGCCTCGTTGTGCTTGGTCTTGGCGGGGATGCCGAGCCGCCAGAGTTCGAGATCGAGCTCGCGCATGAACATCGAGACCTTCGTCGGCAGTACGCCGAAATAGTGGTCGTCGAGCTCCTGCCCCTTGACGGCGGGCGCGCCGAAGAGCGTTCTGCCGCAGTAATAGAGATCGCGGCGGGCTTTGTAATCCTTCTCGTCGAGAAGGAAGTATTCCTGCTCCGCGCCGACCGTCGGCGTCAGCCGTTCGACCGGCTCGCCGATCAGCGAGAAAAGCCGGACGCCTTCGGCGTTCAGCGCGTCCATCGAGCGCAGAAGCGGCGTTTTGTTGTCGAGTGCCTCGCCGGTATAGGAACAGAAGGCGGTCGGAATATAGAGCGAGCCGTCCTTGATAAAGGCGTAGGACGCAGGATCCCACGCGGTGTATCCGCGCGCCTCGAAGGTCGCTCTGAGGCCTCCCGACGGGAAGGAGGAGGCGTCCGGCTCGCCGCGGATGAGTTCCTTGCCCGAAAAGTCCATGATGGCTTTTCCGCCGCCGATCGGGGTGAGAAAGGCGTCGTGCTTCTCGGCGGTCACGCCGGAGAGCGGCTGAAACCAATGCGAAAAGTGCGTCGCGCCGTTTTCCACCGCCCAGTCCTTCATCGCGGCGGCGACCGCGTCGGCAATACCGGGATCGATCTCGGATCCGGAGGCGATCGTGCGGCGAAGCGAATCGAAAACTTCGCGCGGAAGCCTCTGCTCCATCACGTCCTCGCTGAAAACACGGGACGCAAAAATCTCTGTGATCTGTTCGCTGTGCGCCATAACGCCCTCCCGGAAAATATGATATTTTATTATACTCGATAATCCTTCCGCTGTCAAGAAAAAATCCGCAAAAAGGCGAAAAAAGGAATTGCCCGGCGGAAAGGGGCGCGGAGGCCTTCGCCCCTTGCCCGGAAAACGAGGGGAAAAACCGTTCGGGGACGGTTGCCCGGAAAACGAGGGAAAAAACCGTTCGGGGACGGGGGCTTCGCCCTTTTGCGGCAGAAACTCCGAAAAAAACGCCGAAAAACGGCAAAAGCAAAAAAATTCAAAAAAAATTTACAATTTCTATTGACTTTATTTTTATAATATGATAGTATAAATTTATAAAATATTTAGGGAGGGTGTACGAATGCCGGAAATTAAGTATGAGGTCGTGGACAAGATCGGTATTGTGAGCGAAGGCAACAATGGCTGGAACAAAGAACTGAATCTGATCAGCTGGAATGACAGAGAGCCGGTTTACGATATCCGCACCTGGTCTCCCGATCACTCGAAAATGGGCAAGGGAGTCACCATTTCGGCGGAGGAAGCCAAAGTCCTGCGCGAGATGCTGAACCAACTGAACCTGGACTGATCCAAACAAAAAGCCGCTCGGAAGGCGGCTTTTTGTTTTCTCTTTTTTTCGGCGTTTTTGCTTCTGTTTCGGGAAGAATTGCCGGAATATGCAAAGAAAAGTATTCATTTTTCGGGATTTTTGGATTCAGCTTTGCCCGGCAGGCAAGGCTTCGGGATGATCGCCGGAGCCTGTTTCTTCGGTCTTTTTCCGCTTCCGGACTCCGAACGGGCGGCGTGCGGCAGGCTCTTTTTTGTCGCTTTCCGACTCCTCGCGGAAGAAGAGGCGGAAGAGGGCGTAAAGCTTTCGGACGGCGGCGTACCGCCCGGAGGCTTTTTCTTTGTCTTGGGCAAGAATCTGCGCGGCGTCCGGGGCATCTTCCGCAACGCAGACCGTCTCCGGCGAAAACAGCTCGTCGAGCCTCCGCTCGGCAAAATCGCCGCCGCTGACGCGCGAAAGAAAGGCGTAAAAGCGGCCGAGCGCGCCCTTCCCCGCTTTGGCGCGGTCGAGGAAGGGGGTGAGAACGCCGCGGTTCGGCAGCTGGCGGTCGGAGAGGGTAAACACGCCGTCCCGCCCGGTCAGGACAAAGTGATGCTCCGCCGGAAGCTCCGGGCAGCAAAGCTCGACCGTGTAGCGCGAAATTCCCCCGGACTCCTCGTATTCTCCGAGGGTATTCACGCGGTAGACCTCGCCGCCCTTGCCGATCACGCCGGGGGCATATTCCCACAGCCCGATCTCGAATTTTTGCGTTTCCTCCCCTTCCTCGGCGGAAAGAAAGAGTCTTCCGTCCTCCTCCGAAAAGCAGATCGACGAAAGCCGCCCTGCGAGGTCGTTTGCCATCAGGCGGACGAAAAAGGGCAGAAGCGAGGCGTTGCTCTCTCCGAGCAGAAACCGCTTGCCGCAGAGCCTTTTCCACGCTTCGGGAATCTGCCGCGCGGGCGGTTTCAGAAAGCGGCGCAGAAGCGGAATTTTCGCAAGGAGCGGATGCGCCGGCGTCGGGGGCGGAAGCGGCTTTGCCGCCGTCCGCCCGGCAAAGAAATTCCGCTCCGCCGAGGCAAGGGCGCGCACGCCCTCCCGGTCGCGCTTCGGGGCGCCGACACCCGTGCGCAGATCGTCGAGAAATCCGACGAGCAGGCGGAGGGTGGGGCTGTCCTGGAAAAACTCATTGTTCGAGCAGTTCAGCGAGATCACCATACCGAGCGCCGGCGAGACCAGAACGTTCTGGCCGAGCATTCCGTTGAAAAGGAAATCACCGGTGTCGCGCTTGTCCGCCCAGATCTGCCAGCCGTAGGCGAAAAACTCCTTCTTCTCGCGTGAATATTCGTTCTGCACCGAGGTCGCCCGGCGGACGAGATCTTCGGGCAAAAGGCGCGTTCCCTGCCACACGCCCCCCTGCATCAGGAGCAGACCGAGCTTCGCCCAGTCCTCGCAGGAGAGGTAGAGACCGAAGCCGCCGGCAGGGCATCCCTCGGGGCTCTTCACCCAGAAATACTCCTCGATCCCGATCGGCGAAAAGAGACGCTCGCGGAGAAGTTCCTCAAACGGCCGTTCCCCGGCGCGCTCGGCGACGCGCGCGAGGAGATAGGTATTCATACTGTTATAGTGAAAGCCCTCGGACGGCGCAAATTTCAGCCCGGAGGCGAAATACGCCTCGGTCCACTTCTCCTCGGTCACCGATCCCGCCTCGCCGAAGCGAACGCCGGAGGACATCCGCAAAAGGTCCTCGACCGTGATCTTTTCGGCGCGGCTGTCCTTCGGGCGGATCTCGGGAAAAAAGGAGAGCGCGGGATCTTCGAGCGAAAGGCTTCCCGATCCGATCAGGCTGAGGATCAGCATTCCGGTCACGGTTTTGGACATCGAATGCGAAAGATGCGGCGTCAGCCGGTCGAATCCCGGACGCGAGCAGGCAGAGAGAAGTTCGCCGTCCTTCAGGATCAAAAGATTCTGCACAGAGGCGCGCTCCTCGCGTTCGAGGTCGTAAAGCAGTTTTGTGATCCGCCGGGAGCTGACGCCGTGCTTCTCCGGCGCGGTGCGGCGAAAAGCCGGAAGACTTGCGGCAAGCGGCGCGGTTTTCTGCGGACGGTAGGCGATCACCGAAGGATCGCGCTCGCCTGAGAG
>CADBPA010000199.1 GCA_902796505.1 uncultured Ruminococcus sp. | reverse complement strand
TGAAATTTTTTCGGGCGGGGCCGTTTGCTTGCAAACGCTAGCCCCATACAGACGATAACTCGCCCCCGGTGACTCTGTTGTACCAAAGTGCGAAACGCGCCTTTGCTCAAAGTTCACAACGCCGCTTTGCGATTTTTCCCTCTTGCGATTTTGCCATACAAAAAACCGCCTTTGCGGCGGTTTCTTGCTCGCTCTCGTCGGGGCGGCGTTTGTTTGCTTCCGGCGGGGCGGCGTTTGTTTGCCTCCGTCGGGGCGGCGTTTGTTTGCTTCCGGCGGGGCGGCTTTCCGATCTATTCGGATCGTCAGACGAGTCTTGTCAGCGGATCGATCCCGATCTGCATCACCGAGAAGAGCGGCAGATCAAATTCGAGCGCGGCGGTATCCGAGGCGAAATTGCGCTCGGCGATCACGACGTCGGGGTGCTTTTCGTCGAAGAGACGGACGGTGAGTTTTGCGCGTTCGCCGACCGGGATCCCGGCGAGCGAGAGCCGGACGCGCACCGGCTCGCAGGACTCGACGTCGCGGTAATGGGTGAGCATCACCGAAGCGGAGCTATGGTCGGGAGAGACCGCCGCCGCGGCGTACACGCCGCCGTCGAAATGCGCAAATTCCAGACCGGCGATCTGCTCCATGCTGTCCACGTCCGCCGGGATATCGCGCTTTTCGCTGCTTACGACCGGGACCGAGCGTCCGAGCGACCAGAGTCTTGCGAACATCCGGAAGGGATAGTAGCCGGGGCGGAGGACCGATACGACGTCGGTGTCGAAGAGTCCGTTCATCGCGCCCGGCCGCGCGTCGTAATACATCAGCATATCGACCGGATCGGCTTGCGATGCGAGCATCGTCGCGGCGATGAAGGAGGCGCCTTTGCCGTTCACCTCGGTCTTGAGCGAGTCGATCCACGCCTGCCCCACCCAGTCGCTCACGTAGTTCCACTCGTCGAGGATGCTTTCGGTCTCGAAGAAGCCGTGGCGGTCGAGCAGACGGCGGGTATAGACGCTCAGCGCGCTGATCCGTTCGGGGGCACCCGTGTAGCAATGCCAGGAGAAGAAGTCCAGGGGCGTGTGCGTTTTTTCGAGGTAGGAGAGGAAGCTCTCCACCCAGGGTTTTGCCGAGGTGCAGACGGCGGGGCCGCCGATCTTCAGGTGCGGAAAACACGCTTTCAGGTGCTTTGCGGCGATCTCGTAAAATTCGCAGAACTGCGCGAGCGTTCCGCCCCAGCACTTCTTATCGACAGGATCGGCGTCGTCGGCGGCGCCGTCCGGCTCGTTCCAGATCTCCCAATAGCGGACGGAATAGGTAAAGCCGTCCGCCCAGCCCTCGGTATAGTGGCGGATGATATGCTCGCAGATACGCGCCCACTTGGCAAAATCCTTCGGCGGCAGCGTTCCGTACTTCTTCGGCCAATGCTCGATCTTCGAGCCGAGCCGGTAAAACGGCTCGCCGCCGGCGAAGATCAGGACCTTCATATATTCGTCGGTCAGGGTGAAATCGTAGGAGGCGGGATCGCGCTCGTCGGCGTCAAAATCCGGAAAGACCGCCTGAATATCCACGCTGTGTTCGCCGCCGTAGGTGGCGTAGAAGGAGGAATCGTGCAGGCGGTAGAAGGGGATCTTCGCCTCGCGGAAGGCGTCGAGGTTGGTGACGCGCTGATCCTCGGTAAATTTATACACGGGGCCGTTGTTGGTCGCGTGCATGGGCTTGATCTTTCCGTTGGGTTGACGGAAATCGACCGAAAGGGTGACGTTTTCCATAGGCTTTCTTCCTTCTTATTAAGATTGGCTTGGGATCGGGTTCTTTTCCGGCGCGCCGAGGCGCATAGAAAGTTTTTTGAGTTCCCTGCGGTAGGCGATCGCGTGCAGCAGGATGGTCAGCGCCCAGGAGAGCGGATAGATCAGATGGACGCTCACGCCGTTTGCGGGATGCCAGAAGGGAAAGACGGTCGCAAACCACAGCACCCGGAAGGCGCAGCTGCCGATCAGCGAATTGACCATCGAGAGCGTACTTCGTCCGAGGCCGCGGACGGCGCAGCCGTAGGTGTCCATAATACCGCAGAGAAAATAGGAGAGCGCGACGATGTAGAATTTCGTGACGGCGAAGGAGATGACCTCCTCCGAATCCGACATGATCGAGGCGAGCGGCCTGCCGAAGATCGTGATGATCCCGCCGAGCGCAAGCCCGACGGCCGCCGACGAGACCGCGCAGACGACGACCGATTTTTTGAGCCGGTCGATCTTCCCCGCTCCGAGATTCTGGCTGACGAACGCCATCGCCGTCAGCGCGACGGCGTACATGGCATTATAAATAATGTTGTCAAACTGGTTGGCGACCGAGTTGCCCGCCATGGCGATCTTGCCGAGCGAGTTGATCGAGCTTTGCGCGATGACGTTCGAGATCGCAAAGACGGTGCCCTGCACGCCGGAGGGGATGCCGATGCGCGAGATCGCCCAAAGCTCGCGCAGGTCGATGCGCAGGAAGGAGGGGCGCAGGGCGGCGTAGCCGTCGCTGCGGAACATAACGATGAGGCAGAGGACCGCCGAGATCAGCTGCGAGACGACGGTTGCGATCGCAACGCCCTCGACGTCGAGGTGACAGACGGCGATGAAGAAGATATTCAGCCCGACGTTCGCAACGCCGCCGATCAGCAGAAAGACCAGCGGATGGAAGGTGTCTCCCACCGCGCGCAGGATCGAGGCGGCGAAGTTATAGAGCAGGATGATCGGCATGCCGAGGAAGTAGATCTTCAGATAGGTGGTCGCAAGGTCGATGACCTCGGGATCGCAGGACATCCAGCGCAGGAAGGTATACGCGCCGAAGTAGCCGACCGCGGCGAGGATCACGCCGAGGATCACCGAAACCGAGATCGACGTGCCGACCGTCCTCCGCGCGCGGTCGCGGTCGCGCTCACCGACGAGCCTTGCCAGGACGACGTTCGCCCCGGTCGAAAGCCCGACGAAGAGGTTGATGATGAGACCGACGAGCGATCCGGTCGATCCCACGGCGGCGACCGCCTCGTCTCCGACGAGGATGCCCAGCACCGAAACGTCCGCCACGTTGAAGAGGACCTGAAGGATATTCGTGCCGATCAGGGGCAGGGCAAACCGGATGAGCTTCGGGAGGATCGCGCCCTCCGTCAGATCCAGTTCATGCTTATTCGCCATTGTCTGATTTGCCTCCTTTGAAGGCTGTTATGAGGGTAAAAATCACGGTTTTGAAAACAATTGTTGTCAAATCAAGGAGATTCCGGAGAAATTTTGCGGAATTTCCGGGTAGGATCAATAGACGAAATCAAACTCGAAATCGTAGATGCTGACGGTGTCGCCTTCCTGGACGCCGGCGGCGCGAAGCTTGTCGATGACGCCGTTTTTGACGAGGACGCGCTGGAAGAAGTTCAGCGAATCGTAGTCGTCGAAATTGATCTGCCCCATGAAGTTGAGCAGCCACGCGCCCTCGACGATATACCTG
>CADBPA010000198.1 GCA_902796505.1 uncultured Ruminococcus sp. | reverse complement strand
TTACGATCTCTACCGTGCGAAAGGCGATATTCCGACGGAACACCTCATCCGTCACACGGGGCGGACACCGTGTGCCACCTTCCCCCATCGGGGAAGGCGTGGCGTAGTGCGTTCCGAAGGAATGTGCTGAACTTCAAGTGAAAGCACGATTCGCGCTTTGGCAAGATAGAACTACCGAGAGTACAATTCGGTTGCCCTCGCCCGAAAATGCAAAAAAAGGCTGCCCGGACAGACAGCCTTTCCGATTCCGCAAGAAAACCTGCGGATCATGATTTTTATTCTGCAATTTGCGGCAAGAGCGCCGAAGCCGATCAGCCGCTGATCGCCGATCTGATCGCGTCAAAAGCGGCAAAGCCGAGGCCGGTCGCAAAGAGGACGATGATTACGATCAAAACAAGGATCAGGGCGCAGAAGAAGGAACGCGCAAAATTGCGGCGGTTGATGTTTGCGTCGGAGAGCGCGTGTACGATCAGGAAGATCAGTCCGATCAGCGGGATCTCGTAGAGAATGCTCAGGAAAAAGTAACTCCAAGGGGACAGAGGACGGTATTCGGGTGCGCCTTCGTATTTCATGGGGAACTCCTTTCTTTTTCCGCGGATCTTCGGGATCCGTGCGGATGCGCCTCGATGGATTTCGCGGTCGGAAAGACCGCCGCGCTTCTCGGCTGTTTATAGGATAACACACAAGGAAGGATTTGTCAAGAGAAAAATGAAATCTTTGCAAATTTTTCGTCTTGCGAAAAAATCCGATGCCGGAAATTCCGGTGAATTTTCGCCGTTTTTTCTTCCTTTTCATAAAAGGTTTGCAAAAAAGTTTTGCACAAAAGAAATCAGCGCGTTTTTTACCGGAAAGAAGCATTTTTTCAAACAATTATTCGCATTTTAAGCAAATATCACGCACTTTTCTCTCTGAAATTCGCCTTTTTGCGTTTTACGCGGAGAACGATCGGCTTTTCCGAAAGGATCACTTTTTCTTTGTCACCGCGTTGCGGCAGAACGGCTTGTAAGAGCAGAAATCGCAGGCGGAGGAATGCTTTCCGGGGAGCATCGGCTGGGCGACGATCAGTCCGGAGGTCATCTTTTTCGCCGTCTCGCGCACGCTCCTCTCCACCGTCGCCATCAACTCGTCCCACCCCTCGGCGGTGTAGACGAATTTTTCATATTTTTCGGTCAGATTTCCCTTGGCGTCATATTTTTTCGGCAGCGTCCGCTCGTCCATATGCGAGAGGTTTTCGCCGTCGTCGAGCGCCATGCCGAGCCGGGAAAGTCCGTCCTTTGCCTTTTGCAGGATGCTCTCCTCGGTGATCTTTTCGTCATATTTTTTCTTGCCCGCCGTCTGTTCCGCCGCCGCGGCTTTGACGTAGATCACGCCGCCGGGAATGAGTTTTGCCCCCTCCGGCGCGCCGATGCGGCGCAGAAACGCCGGCGAGGTCGTCTCCACGATGGCTTTGAGATAGAGGAACATCTGCAGGTTTTTCCCCTCGGAAAGATCCTCCGGCGAGAAGGTTTTCTGCCCGGTCTTGTAATCGATGACGCGGACGTAAAGATCTTCCCCGGCGGGCGCGGCGTCCACGCGGTCGATCTTTCCGTAGAGGAAGAGCCTGCGGCCGTCCTCAAGATCGAAGGTCGGCGAATCGGGGTTGTCGTCCTTTTTGCGGCTGATGTTCAGTTCAAAGAATACCGGCTGATAGTCGCAGGCGGCAAACTCCTCGCAGAGACTTTCGACGATCGGGAGCGCGGCGCGCTTCAGTCTGCCGATCTGCATCTGCCGTCGGGCGTCGGTACCGTTTTCATCCGCCGAGATTTCATGCAGATACTCTTTTGCCGCGCGAAGGATCATTTTGTCGCGCTCCTCCCCGCCGATCTCGCCGAGCGGCCTGCCCTCCTCGGTGCGGATCCGCCGTACCTCGCGGAAGAAGTTTTCGAGGATCGCGTGCAGGAAAGAGCCGCCGGTGCGCGCGTCGATCCCGGCGCGCTCGTATTCTTCAAGTCCGAGCGAATATTGGCAGAAGTGTTTCATTCCGCAGGCGGCAAAGCAGTCGAGCCGGCTCTCGGTCATGGGGATCTCACCGCCGTACAGCCGATCGAGGCCGCACTTTGTGATCGGGAGGAAATTATTGCGCAGATCCCCCTCGCGCACCCGGAGCCTGCGTTCCTCCCCGGCGTCGAGCAGCGCGCGGATCACGCCCTCCGTCGGACGGTCACAGGACAAATGCTCCAGCGCGTAATCCGGGGTGAAAATGCGGTCGATCAGGGGGAGCGTGTTGAGTTTTCGGGGGAGAACGCCCTTTCCGGTCATCTCTGTGATCCGAAGGACGGCGTCGGAGGGCGACTGCGCGGTAAGCACCTCGTCGAGCCTTGACCAGACGAGCGTCGCGCTCTCTTCGGCAAAGGAGAAGGCGCGCGAGAAAAGATAGAGTTCTCTTGCGCTTTTGAGCGAGAGATCGGGGGTGATCGGCAGCCCCTTCGCGGCAAGCGCCTGCTTTTCTCTGTCCGAGAAGAAGGACGCGTCCTCCACCGCGGCGGGGAATTCTCCGTCGTT